>CAMMWS010000001.1:0-80738 GCA_946500695.1 uncultured Mycoplasmatota bacterium
TATTCTTTGCGTTACAGAAGCCACACTACATACCTCCATTTAAATATTTTATATCTGTATTATTCAGTATTTGCATTTGTGAAATAGCAATTTGATTTAATCTTTTAAGTCTTTCTGGTTGCTCTAGTCCATCATTTATAAATACAGAATTTAAGTTTTCTAAATTTGCTAAACATATCAATTCATTTATAGTAGCATAATCTCTCATATTTCCTTCTAAATTAGGATTTTTTGTTCTCCATTGTTTTGCGGTTATACCAAATAGTGCCATATTTAAAACATCTGCTTCTTCTGCATAAATATAATTAATTTGTTCTTTTGTTAACTCAGTAGGTATTAGGTTTTGCTTTATTGCATCTGTATGTATTCTATAATTAATTTTAGAAAGTTCTCTTTTAGCATTCCAACCAATTTGCTTTTGTTCTTCTGTTTTTAGTCTTTCAAATTCTTTTATTAAAAGTAATTTAAATTTTGGACTAATCCACATTCCAAATTCAAAAGCAATATCTTTGTGAGCATATGTACCACCATATCTACCTGCTTTAGATGTTATTCCAATAGCATTTGTTTTTTCTACCCATTCTTTAACACTGATTTTATAACTATTTAAGCCTGCTTGACTTTTAATTATGGCGAATTCGCCATAATTAAAATTAGGATTATGAATCTCTTCCCAAATACCTAAAAACTCAATAGTGTTTCTATTCCTTAACCAATCTGATACGAAAAAATCACCATCTTTAGATTTTAGCATATCCGTAATTGAAATATAATCTTCATCTTCTATTTTAAAATAAGAAATTTTTTGCTCCAAAACTGTTAATTCTGCCATTTTTACCTCTCATAATTATCCATCTATAAATATACCTAATTGTTTTAAATGATATCTATAATCACTTTCTTCATATTTTATCGAATTATCTTGCATATATTTTAATAATGCTTGATTTTTTTTCATATCAATTTTATTTTCATATACATAATATTTAAATTTTTGAATAAATAAATTATAATCTAATACACATATTTTATGACTATTTTTATTAACATATGCAATTTCATTTATACTAGTATCTGCATAATAATATTTGTAATGTTGCTTAAAATTTCCGTGCCTACATATTAGATTAGTAGCATCATCATAAGATTGAGAACTTATTTTACCAATTCTTATAAGATCTTTTATGTTTAGTTTTATTTGTTTATCTCCAAATAGATATTCTTTATTTAAAGTAAGAAATTGTATAGTATCAATAATAATCACTATGTTGCTTCTTGTATTACTTATAATACTAAATGAACTTTTATTATTTTTAATTAATTTTATATTATTATTTTCAAATAAACCATTAAATCTCATTACAACATTATATAAATGATTATCTTCCTTAATTTGATCGACTGTATATTTATTTATTTCACCAAAATTTTGCAATAATTCAAGTAATCTTAAAGAGCCATTTTTATGACACCATCTAGCAATTTCTGGTGTGATTCCCCACAATTTAGATTTACATTTTACCTTATATTCTTTTAAATCGTTTAAAAATCCTTGCACAATCGAATAAGTTGATTGAATTATCTTCAAATCTATTTTTGACTGCGCTAATTTTAATTGTTTTTCATAATCAGATTCTACAATTCCAAGTATCCTTTTATAATCGTCTGCTAATTTTTTATCTAATATTACTGAATCGCTATTTTGAACTTCTCTAAATTCTCTAATTATTTGAATTATTCCATTATATTTTTGTTCTATATATTCCTCATTAAGAACAATTTTTTCCTGCATTTTTCTTTCCTTTTGATATTTTCTATAATCAGCAACAGAATTATTTTGAATCTTATCAAATTTAGCTATACAAGTACTTCCAACTATTAATTTTTTACCATTTCTCATATTTTCAATCTCAGATAATAAATCTAATTCTTTGTGTCCACATAATTCACAATCTATTTGAGTTTTACTTTCATTTTTCTGAAATTTCGATGTAGTTTTCCACTCACTTTGGGCTAACCAAAATAATTCTCCCCATTTTAAATTTAAGAAATTTTGATGTTCTTTTGAAAGTTTTCCAAAATCTTTTTTTGATAAATTAGGAATTGTATGGTTAGTTACAAGAGCAGTAACTAACCATAAGTATTGTTTACTTACTTCACTTTGAACAAATAAATTTGCCTCTTTTTGTGGTATAGATAACATAATAGACTCCTTCCTATATAATTTTTTGATTTATTTCTTAAGATAATTATACCAAAAATAGGCAAAAATCGCTATACTCCCATTGAAAATTAATAATAATTCGTATATAATATTTATAGAAAGAGAGTAAAGTTCGTAACTTGTATGTGATTCGCTCCATAATGAAATTAATACTCGCACTTAATTGTGCGAGTTTTATATTATAGAAATTTATTGAAAGGAATAATAATATGGACGATAGAATAACCTTGATATCACTTTTTAATACAGAAGATTTAAATAAAATAAATAAAGTCATAAAGAATGTAACAGAACCATTATGTAAAGTACCATATATAAAAAATATAGATAATAGAACATCTATAGATACATTACCTTATCATTTCACTTTATCTGCTTGGAATATAGAAGAAAAGGAATTTATACTGAAAAAACTATCAAATATAAAATTTAATAGCTTTAAAATAACTGTTAGTAGTATAGAATTAATGAATGGCAGAGAAAATAGTTATGTATTGTATTTTAAAATTAGAGAAAATAGGGAACTAAAAAAATTACAAGAAAGGGTATATAATATTTTACCTATTGAAAAATATAATCCTAATAGTTTTGAGTTTCATATAACTATTCATGTCGATAAAGATTACGATAAAATAATTAAAATAAAAAAAGAACTAGAACAAAGCTTTATTCCTATTGAATTAACCGTTAGTTCCATAGGTTTATTTGAAATATATCCAGCAAAATTAGTAGAGAAGTATAGTGGTCGATAAAACATTATATGAGTAAATAAAATAGGTTATTATAGACTTTTTAGTAAAATTGTATTATAATATGCGAAAAAAAGGAGATGGCTTAAATGAATCTAGAATTATTAAAGCATGCTCAAGGGTATATTGAAAAAATGGCTAATGGTATTAATCCTTTAACAGGAGAGATTACTCCTAGTAATGAAATGATAAATAATGTAAAAATATCTAGATGTTTATTCTATGTTAATGACGTTTTAAAAGAAGTAATTGCAAATGGTGGAGTTAATAAAAATAAAGTTAAAAAAATTCCATTTAGTTTAACTCTAGAAGAACTTAACAAATATGAATATACTGGAAATTTAGCGATTACAAAAGTAGTACAAAAGATTAATGCATTAAGAGCAAACGAAAATATGGAAAAACTAAAAGTTACTGAAATGTGTAATTGGTTAATAGAAATAGGTCTATTGCAAGTAATAGAAGAAAATGGTCATAAACTGAAAAGACCTACAGAAAAAGGACAAAATATGGGAATGACAATTGAACATGTAGTTAATGAATTTAAAGAGTATGATCTCGTTTCATATAGTGAAGACGTACAAAAATATATAATTTCTAACTTTAAAAGTTTATTAGAGTTTATTAATAAATAATAATTTAATTAATACAATCTTGGATTATTAATATTTATAAGCCATACTATTAACATAATTATAATAGTTATTACAATTAAAACTTTTTTATATTTATTAAGAAAAGAGTAGAGTAAGTCTATTCTTTTTGTTATCAAAAGAATAATATATATAAATGTAAAAATTACAAGAGGAAGAGCAAGAAGATTATATCTTAGACTTTCAATAAGTCTAAATTGCATAATAAGTTTAAAAGCTCTAGTAAGACCACAGGCAGGACAAGGAATATTAAAAATATTAAAAAAAGGGCAGAACCTTATATCAAATATATTTAATATAAAAGCAAGCCCTATTACTACTAAAATTACCTTTAAATTTTTCATTATAGAATCATTGAAATTGTAGCTAGATTTTTTTCTTTAGTTTTCTTACTAATTGTAAACCAATCTACAATTGTTAAAATTCCACAACATCCTAATGTTAGAAGTTTTAAAATTCCCATACCTACATCACCTAACATAAATCTATCTATACCTAAGCTTCCTAAAAGAATAGAAATTATTAGTAAAACAGTAGGATCTTTTAAATCACAAGCTTGTAAACTTACAAAAACATCATCACTAGCATTTTCTAACTTTTGTCTAATTATAGGTATAGCAGAAGGTTCAAAGTATTTAGCATTAGTAGTTAAATACATATCAATTTTGATCTTATCCATAATTATTTACTCCTTTCGATTTTATTATAACATAAAAACTTCAGGCAGACGACATATTTTTTTAATGTTTTATGAAATAATCTTCTTTCAAGGAGATGAAAAACTTTGACTAGTAGATATTCGAAAGAAAAACTTTCACTCATAGTAAGAAAAAATATTAGAAAATATCGTCTTATGCGCAAGTATACACTACAAGAACTAGCAGATTTAACTGGATTAACTCATGGCTATGTAAGAGATCTAGAATGCTTTTCCATAGAAAAAACGCCTCTTTTAGAGACGGTAGGAAAATTCGCAGATGCCTTAGAAATAGATATAAGACAGTTATTTGATGATATAAAAGAATAGTAATTAGATAGTCTTTGAGGTATCAAGACTATCATTTTTATTATAAGCAATATTCCACATCTTCTGTGGAATAAGTACTGCTTTAATATAAGCTAGATTTCCATCAGGACTAATTTTAACATCAATAATCTTAGAAAGACTACCTTTATTAATTAAATATTCATTCTGTACTTTAGAATAACTTAAATTATCATCAATTAAAGGAATACCATCATTCGCTTCTTCTGGTATTAAATATTCTATTTCTATATTACAAAATTCATGATTTTCTAATTCTCTATTAAAAAAACTCTTATCTCTTACTAAAGAAGTACTAGTAAAACCACTATCATAATAGTATTTATTTTCTAGACTATTTAAATCTTCTAATGAAGTTATTCCATAATCTTTAAACCTCTCTAAAGATACACCCCTATATGTTTTAATATTAGTAGGAAGAGTACTTGATCTTTCTATACATTCACTTAATTTGTTTGCAAGATTTAAATATTCTACTCTCGCATCATCAGTCAATAAACCATTAGTATCATAATTCCAAGTGCCTCTTAAAAGAGAATTAAAATGTCTAAAAGCAATACCTGTATATGCTCTAATATTATCAATATCACTTATAGAACTGTTATTATAAAAATCTGCTAAATAATCTATAAAAAATGCTCTTACTTCTTCTAAAGAAGAAAACTCCATAAACTCTCTTTTATTTACCTCACTAGCAAAAGCATTAATTTCTGATAATTGTTCATTACCAATATATTTTAAAATTAAATCTAACTTTTTCTTCTCATTCATAAATATCTACATCTCTTTTCTAAATACATTAGTATCTCTAATAACAAAACCAGTCTTTAAATATAAGTGATTTGCTACTTCCCTAGAAGACCTAGAAGTTAATTCTATATAACTAACACTATCATTCTTTGCATAATTAAAAATGAACTCTAACATTTTAGTACCAATACTCATATTTTGATAAATACTATCAACACAAACATAAGAAAGAAAATAATAATAACATTTCTTAAAAGGATTATATAATTTATCTACTCTAAGATAGCCAACTATTTTTTTATCTATAATAGCGACTATACCAAAACTATTAAGACTATCATCTATAGATTTAATATTATCACTGATATTAAAATGCTCTTTTAATATTTTTATAACTTCATTAAAATCTTCATTAACATATTTTCTAATAACTAAATTATCCATAATCATCCTCCAGAATTATTTTTTCTAAAGCAATTATACCAATAATTTGCATAAAATTACAAAAAAATTAACTTTTTCCTGTATAATATAGATGGAGGTTATATGTATGGTAAAAATAAAAAATAATCGTTTAAAAACAATTTTATCTTATATTTTAATTATTTTAGGAGCAATGCTAGCAGCATATTCTCTTGATACTTTTCTAATTCCTAATAATATCTTAGATGGGGGAGTTACAGGTATTTCTATAATCATTTCTAAAGTGTTCTCTATACCAATGAGTTTACTAGTTATCCTTATTAACATTCCTTTTATTTATATAGGTTATCGTAATTTAGGTAAAAGTTTCCTACTAAGAACAATTATTAGTATGCTAACTTTTTCACTTTCGCTTAGTTTCTTTGAATCATTCCATGAAGTTACAGATGAAATATTATTAGCGACTATCTTTGGAGGAGTTTTACTAGGAATAGGAGTAGGATTAGTTATTAGACTTGGAGCATGTGTTGATGGAACTGAATCAGTCGCTCTTGTTATAAGTAAAAAAACATCACTTTCTGTAGGACAAATTGTAATGATTTTTAACTTTATTATTTATAGTATTGCCGCTTTAACATTCGGAATAGATAGAGCCCTTTATTCAGTTTTAACTTACTTTATAACTTATAAAGTAATAGATCTTGTCTCAGAAGGATTAGAACAAGCGAAAGCCGCTTTAATTGTAACTGAGAAAGGTACAGATATGGCTAATGAGATATATAAAAGACTTGGTAGAACTGTAACTAAAATAAATGGTAGTGGTCTTTTATCAGGAGAAAAAGAAGTAATGTATTGTGTCTTAACAAGAATAGAAGTATTTGAACTTAAAAAGATTGCTAATGAAATGGATGAGAGTGCTTTTATAACTATATTAGATGTTTCTGATATTATAGGTAATCACATAAAGTCTACTAAAAAATATAAGACTAAGAAAAGTACTACAAGAATAAAAGAAGTATAATCTTTATAAGTAAAAACATATAGTTAAAGTGTAAGGAGTGATACTTTGACTATATATACAGTACAACGTGGTGATACCCTTTATGGTATTGCCAGAAAGTTTAAAGTTCCAGTAAGAGAAATAACAGACCTTAATGGTCTGTCTAATGTAAATCGTTTAATGATAGGGCAAGCTTTAGTGATACCTAGTGAAGTATTACCAAGTATCTTAGTAAATGGCTATGCTTATCCAACTATTAGTGATACAACCCTAGCTTTAACACTACCTAGTTTGACATTTTTAAGTATCTTTAGTTATCATGTAACACCTAGTGGTAACTTAACACCAATAAGTGATAGTAGGGCTATAAGAGCAGCGAAAGATAATAATACACTACCTATGCTTGTAATGACTAATATAGGCTCTACTGGTAGATTTGATAGTGATCTTGCCCATACTATTTTATCTAATGAAGAAGTACAAGATAGATTAATTTCTAATTTAATAACAACTCTAAGAAATAAAGGCTATGCAGGAGTTGATATTGACTTTGAATATGTATATCCTATGGATAAAGAGTTATATAATGATTTCCTAGAAAAAGTAGTAACTAGGCTTCATGAAGAAGAATTTATTGTAACAACAGCTTTAGCACCTAAAGTAAGAGAAAATCAGACAGGAACTTTATATGAAGCTCATGATTATGCTACTCATGGAAGACTTGCTGACCATGTAATTATAATGACTTATGAATGGGGTTATACCTATGGACCACCTATGGCTGTTGCACCTCTTAATCAAGTAGAAAGAGTAATACAATATGCTGTTACTGCTATACCAAGTAAGAAAATACTAATGGGTATACCTAACTATGGGTATGATTGGACCTTACCTTATGAACCAGGAAGACCAGCTAGATCAATTTCTAATACTGCTGCAGTAGCCCTTGCTGTAGAAAAAGGAGTAGAGATACAGTTTGATCCAGTAGCGAAAGCTCCATATTTCTATTATAAAGATGAAAGTGGATCATTACATATAGTTTGGTTTGAAGATGCTAGAAGTATAAAAGCAAAGCTAGACCTTGTTACTAAATATAATTTAGGTGGTATTTCCATATGGACAGTTATGAATTATTTTCCGCAAGCTTATGCCGTTTTAAATAGTAATTTTCAAGTAGAGAAAGGCTAGTCATAGTCTTTTTTCTATACAAAAAACTCTCATATAGAGAGTTAGTCAAAAACTTTATTATATTATTATTAAACTAAAAATCTTGATATATTGTTCTGTTTATTTTCTTTACTTTTATTAAATTTGGTCCAAATTCAACATTCTTTTTAGATTGCTCAATATAATGTCTACATAAAGGTTTACTCCAATTATAATATTGTAGAAATAAGTCAGAATAACCATAAACTATATTATTAGCAAGGTAAGTTAATTTTTTCTTATCTTCTAATAACTTTTTTTGAGTTTCTATTTTTTCTTTTTTAGTATTATTTTTATAATACTTTTGTCCCATTTTAATAAAATAGTATTCTTGTATTAATTTATCTAACATAATATATACATCTTCTGAATACTTATTATCAGTAATTTTTTCACTCCAGCAACATAATTCATTTGAATGAGAATCATATCCACATGTCATTGCAACATTAAAAGCCATTTAAAGCCTCCTTTAAATATAATAAAAGCCTTGAACTTCAAGGCTTTGTAATCTAAATGGTCGGGAAGACAGGATTTGAACCTGCAACCCCTTGGTCCCAAACCAAGTGCTCTACCAAGTTGAGCCACTTCCCGAAATATGGTGCGCTCGAAGGGATTCGAACCCCTGACCTTTTGGTTCGTAGCCAAACGCTCTATCCAACTGAGCTACGAGCGCAGCTGTGTGTTGGCTCCAGGCTTTATATATGTAATAAGTAAAGCTGATAATATATTAACACTAATTTATGTGAGCGTCAAGAAAAAATGTAAAAAAATATCTAAATACTTCTCACTTTATCATATGTGTGTTAATATAAAAATATGAGGAGGGATAAAATGAATGTATTAGTAACCGGAGGCTTAGGCTTTATTGGAAGTCATACCTGTGTAGAACTATTAAAGGAAAACTATGAAGTTGTTATTATAGATAACTTATCTAACTCTAGTATTGATGTTTTAGATAAAATAGAAGAAATAACTTCTAAAAGACCTAAATTTTATGAGATTGATGCCTGTGATAAAGAAAAAGTAAAAGCAGTATTTAAAGAAAATAAAATAGATGCCGTTATCCATTTTGCAGGATATAAAGCAGTAGGGGAATCAGTTAGTGAACCATTAAAGTATTATCGTAATAATTTAGATTCAACTCTTACATTATTAGAAGTTATGAAAGAAGAAAACTGTCATAATTTTGTCTTTTCATCAAGTGCGACCGTTTATGGTTCACCTAAGGAATTACCAATTAAAGAAGACTTCCCACTATCAACAACAAATCCTTATGGTACAACAAAGCTAATGATAGAAAGAATCCTTGCTGATGTTTCTAAAGCCGATAATGACTTATCTATAATTGTCCTTAGATATTTTAATCCAATAGGAGCTCATAAAAGTGGCTTAATAGGAGAAAAACCTAATGGTATACCAAATAATTTAATGCCATATATTGTTAGAGTTGCAAATAAAGAGTTACCAATTTTAAGTGTCTTTGGAAATGACTATGATACACCTGATGGTACAGGAGTAAGAGACTATATCCACGTAGTTGATCTTGCTAAAGGACATTTAAAAGCATTAGAGAAAAGTGTCAACTTTAAAGGAATAGAGTATTATAACTTAGGAACAGGAACAGGTTATAGCGTTCTAGATTTAGTTAATACTTTTGAAAAAGTAAATAATGTTGAAGTACCATATAAAATAGTAGATAGACGTCCTGGTGATATCGCAGCATGTTACGCAGACCCTACTAAAGCTTATAAAGAACTAGGCTTTAAAGCAGAATATGGTATAGAAGATATGTGTAGAGACTCTTATAACTTTATACTTAACAATAAGTCCAACTAGGACTTTCTTTTTTTGCAAAAATATGGTATAATATAGCCACTAAAAGGGGATGAGGTTATGGGTGTTTATGAATTTAAAGAAGAAGTAATGGCTAAAGCCAATAAGAAAGTGGTAGAGCAAGTAGTGATGTATATGAAACATCTTGCAATCCAATATAATTTACCATATAAAGAATTATCTAGTTTGGCAGACACTTTTCTTTATAATTATGTAGAGTTATCTAAATATCAAAAAGATGATATCAATCTAGCATTAAAACAAAAAAATTGTAATTATCATGCTTTATTAAATGAATGTATTTATGATGCTTTATCATCTAAACCTTTAATTAACATAGAAGAAGTTCCTATTGTAAATAAAGTAACTAATAATAGTAATAAAATGATATTAGAAACAACAGTTGGAACGATTAGACTAGGAAAAGCAAGTGAATATTTTAAAGATACTAAATCATCATATATTTTTAATAAACAACTATCAGGAGAGTGTTTTGATAGAACTTTAGAGTTTGTTAGAGAAAATGAAGAATATGATGCTGTTGTAAGTTATGTACCTAATATCTTTGTAGGAGGACATTACCATGCTTATGCTAAATGTGGTGATACTATTGTAGATCCTGCCAGCAATGCTATTTATTTTGATAATACAGGCACCCTTATAGAACAAAGTGATATTATTCTTACTGATAAATATTCTAATATTGGTGGAGAAATAGGAGAAGAGCCACCATATCTTTTAAAAAAGGCTTTAAAATAACTACTGAACTTAAATGCTCAGTAGTTTTCTTTTACAAATATTCTTTTAACTTTTTAATAATATCATCTTGAAAATCTTTGAAGTCATTAGCAAGTTCTAAGACTTTATCATCTATTTCTTTATCTTTATATTTCTTTAACTTCTTCTCTAAATCAATGCTACCCATAGATACACCTTTAATAAGCATATCAGAGATTGCTGAATCACTATTATCATCTTTAACTTCTTTATCAATACCCATATTAGCCATTACTTTAGAAACAATACTATTTTTTTCTTTTTTACAGTTATTCTTATTTAATATCTTTTTAGCATCTTTAAAATATCTTTCATAACCTTTAATAATATCTTCAACAGTATCTTTAATCTTGTTATCCTTTTTCTCTAAAGTAGTGCTAAGCTTAGTTAAAGTAGAAATAGCCATCTCACTATCTTTATAAATATGATTAACAATTTCTAAACTTTCATCCATATCAATCAGTCCTTTCATCTTTAATATGAACTTTTTTTATTCTTTTATTCCAAATATTAAGAGAAATTGATATAATTAATAAGGTAGAGGAAGTGGAAAGTATGCTTAAGAGTCTAGATAATATATCTATAAATTGCCAGAGTAGTATTAAGATAAGGGATGGTTTGAATATTTATTTTGATCCTTATGATATAAAAGAAAAAGTAAGTAATGCAGATTATATTTTTATAACCCATTCCCATTGGGATCATTTTGATTTAGATTCTATAAATAATCTTGTTAATGAAAAAACTATAATAGTTGGACCATCTAGTGTTATTGAAAAGTTAGATAAAAGTTTTAATTTACTAGAAATAGAACCTAATAAGACTTATAAACTAGATAATATTACTTTTAAAACAGTACCTTCTTATAATATAGGACGTGATTATCATCCAAAAGATGCTTTATATGTTGGATATCTTTTAATTTTAAATGATATTACTTACTACATACCAGGAGATACTGATGTAATAGAAGAGTTAAAAGAACTTAATGCGGACGTTATCTTCTTACCCGTAGGTGGAACTTATACAATGAATAGGGAAGAAGCAGTAGAACTTGCTAATACAATTAAACCAAAATATGCTATTCCTATTCATTATGGACTTGCCGTAGGAAGTAGGGAAGATGCTAAATACTTTGTAGATAATTTAAATAAAGAAATAAACAGTAAAATATTTTATTAAAAAGGGGTAGTATAATGATAGAATTTAAAAATGTTTTTAAAAAATATAAAAATACTAATGTTCTTTCTAATATTTCTTTTAAAATTGAGACAGGTAACATCGTTTGTCTAATAGGAGAGAGTGGTTGTGGAAAAACTACAACTTTAAAGATGATTAATAGATTAATTAATCCTACTAAAGGACATATTTTAATAGATGGAGAAGATATTACTAATAAAAATGTTATTGAATTAAGAAGAAATATTGGTTATGTTATACAACAGACAGGTCTTTTTCCTCATCTTTCAATTAGAGAAAATATTGACTTAATAGCAAGATTAAAGAAAATGCCAGAGGATGAAATTAATAAAAAGACTAAAGAAATGATGGATATGGTAGGACTAGATCTGTCTTATTTAGATAGATATTCTACAGAATTATCAGGAGGACAACAACAAAGAGTAGGAGTTGCAAGAGCCTTCTTAACAGATCCATCTATAATACTTATGGATGAACCATTTTCAGCGTTGGATCCTATGACTAGAAATTCTTTACAAGATGAACTTTTAAGGATTCAAGAAAAGTTTAAAAAGACTATTGTCTTTGTTACTCACGATATGGATGAAGCCATTAAAATAGCCGATAAAATCTGTATTATGGACGGAGGACATGTTATTCAGTATGATACACCTGAAAATATTTTAAAACATCCTAAAAATAAATTTGTTAGTGACTTTGTAGGACCTAAAAGAATATGGACATCACCTGAGTTTATTAAGGTAAAAGATATTATGTTAAAAAATCCTGTAACATGTAGAGAAAATTTATCTTTATTTAGATGTCTTACTAAAATGAGAAATCTAAAAGTAGATACCCTAATGGTTGTAGATAGTAAGAAAAAGTATTTAGGTTCTATTATTATAGATGAATTATCAAAAGATTCTGACTTGAAGAAAAGTGCTAGTAACTACATATCTAAAAACTCTATTAGTGTTAAAGAGACAGATTCCCTTGTAGATGTATTAAACGTTGTTAATAATGCTAAAACAACTACTATTCCTGTAGTTAATTCTAAAGGAATATTACAAGGCTTAATTACAAGAGGTAGTCTTCTTACTTCCTTAAGTAGTCAATTTCTAGAAGGGAGTGATGAGTAATGGACTTTTTAGAGTACATCGGTAATAATATTGATCAAATTATATCTTTACTAATAGAACATATTGAACTAACTTTTCTATCAGTCTTACTTGCTATTGTAATAGGTGTTCCTATTGGTATTTTAATAAGTTATGTTAAAAAGATAAATAAACCTGTCTTAGGAGTTGCAAGTGTTATTCAAGCGATACCTAGTATGGCTCTACTTGGTTTTGCTATTCCTTTTCTTGGAATAGGTACAACCCCTGCGATTGTAATGGTCGTTTTATATTCCTTACTACCAATTATTAAGAACACTTATACAGGTATTAGTAATATAGATAGTAATATGATAGAGTCTGCAACTGGTATTGGACTAACTAAATGGCAAATACTTTACAAAATTCAAATACCTCTAGCTTTACCAGTAATTATGGCAGGTATTAGAATAAGTGCTGTTACGGCGGTAGGACTAATGACAATGGCTGCCTTTATCGGAGGTGGAGGTCTAGGTTATCTTGTCTTCTCAGGTATTAGAACTGTTAATAATTATCAAATACTAGCAGGAGCAATACCAGCTTGTCTACTTGCTCTAGCAGTTGATTATATCATTGGTATAGTTGAAAAACTAGTAACTCCTATAAGTCTTCAAAAGGGTAGTGATTTAGATAAGAAACTATTAAAGAAAAAAAGATTCCATCAAAAGATTATCCTAGTAGTAACTGCTATCATCTTAATCATAATCTTTGGTTATACATATTTTTCATCAAATAAAAATGACAATGCTATTGTCGTAGGTAGTAAAGACTTTACAGAACAAAATGTTCTTTGTTATATGGTAAGTGACGCTATTAAAGATAAAACAGATTATGATGTAGTAGAAAACTGTAATCTAGGTGGTACTCAAGTATGCTTTGAAGCTTTAAAAAGAGGAGATATTGATTTATATATAGACTATACAGGTACTGTCTATGGAGATACTCTAAACTATGAGCCTATTACTGATATAGAAAAAGTTTATAATACTGTTAAGAATGATTTAAATAGTAAATATAATATTAAAGTATTAGATCAGATGGGCTTTAATAATACTTATACACTTGCTGTTAAACAAGAGACTGCTAATCTTTATAACCTAAAGACAATGAGTGATTTATCACGTGTTTCAAGTAATTTAGTAATCAGTCCAAGTCTTGAATTTATCAATAGAGAAGATGGATTAAATAGAGTAAGTAGTGTATATTCTTATAATTTTAAAGATACTATTGGAATAGACGGTAGTCCAAGATACACAGCTTTAATGAATAATGAAAGCGATGTAGTAGATGCCTTTGCAACAGATGGACTATTAAAGAAGTTTAATCTTGTCGTCTTAGAAGATGATAAAAATGCTTTTCCACCATATTATGCAATACCTCTCGTTAGAAGTGATACTTTAGAAGAATACCCAGAAATAGAAGATGTATTAAGCAATCTTGGTAGTAAGTTAAATAATGACATTATGAGTGAATTAAATTATAGAGTAGATGAACTAGGAGAAAATCCAAGAGATGTTGCAAGAGAATATCTTGATAGTATAGATTTTTAAACTTTGAAAAATTATATATTTTTTGATATAATATAGCCAATTTCATTGAAGGGGGATTTAAAAATGAATAATAATGATTCAAAATTATTCTATGACTTTATTAGGTCGAATGGATTTAATCCTGAAAACTATTATCAAACTTTAGAGTTAGTTCAATCTGTACCTAATTCTATGTCACAATATTTAAGAGAATATAAGCAATTTCTATTATCTAGAAAAGTTACTTATAGTGAGTTAGAAGAATATGATATAAAAGGTGCTTTAGGTTATCTTGAAGCTGATGCGACAATAACAGTTCCTAAAACATTAGAAGCAGATGATTATTTTAGATATCATAGGCCAAAGCTACCATATACACCTCATGGTTATATGTATCCAGATATTTCTGAATTTGATACAGGTGTTGTATTTATGGATGAATTTAGTCGTAATGAAGTATCACAAATTATAAGACTATCATGTGCAAAGAACTTTCCTAACATGTTTATCGGTTTTGTAGCTGATAAAGCTGATAAAGATGATAAAAATGATAAAACATTAAGTATTAAAGAAGATATTCTTCAAATGTTAAGCGATGGATTTTCTTATCATATGGTTCATGATACTGATAGTGAAAAAGGTAAAGAATTTTATCTAATGAAAAGATAAAATTAAGGTATAAAAGCCAGTTGAAAATAAGATATATTTATGATATGATGAATACGTAAAGAAAATTTACATATAACTAAAAAAAGAGAGGAATACCTAGTTTTGCATCATGGGTATTTACCTCAATAAACTGAGTTCACCCTTATACAGTGATGTAAAGGGTGTTTATTTATATAATATTAAAAGTACTATTATTAGTAATAATATCGCTATTAATAAATCTTTCTTGCTCATAAATAAGACTCCTTTCTAACCACCTAAAACAGTTGGTAGAAAGAAGCAAAGGCACTGCTTTTACTAAGCATTCCTAAAAGCATAATAGCATATCTGATATAATAAGACAATCGAACAAGATACATTTTTTAATAGAAATTTTGTTTGTAATTATAAAGAAGGGAAAGGTTAACAATGAAAATAAAATATAATGTTTTAAATATGCATTGCACAGGTTGCGAAAATAGAATCAAAAACTCTCTTAAAATGTTAAAAGGAGTTAAAGAGGTAGAAGCAAATTATAAAACAGGAGAAGTTATTGTAACTTTAAAAAATGATAAACTAAAAGATGATATAAAAAAATTACTTAATGATTTAGAATTTGAAGTAGTTAGTTATGGTATAGAAAAATGAAAAAAGTTATTTTAAATATTGAAGGCATGACATGTACCGCTTGTTCTCTTGGCTTAGAAAAATTCCTTAATAAACAAAAAGGAATAATAGAAGCAAGCGTTAATTTAGTCTTAGCTACAGCTACTATAAAATATAATGATAATCTAAGTCTTAATGATATAGAAAAATATATTGCAAAAGCAGGTTTTAAAAGTTTAGGAAAAAATAGTAAAGGAAAATCTATAAAAGAGAAACAAATATTATTTCTTTTTACATTTCTTGAAATAATACTCATGTATGTATCAATGGGAAGCATGCTTGGTTTACCAATTTTTGACTTTTTAAATATAGAAAAGTCTCCTGTTATATATACCATCTTTGTATTTTCCTTAACACTTTTATTCGTTATATATGGTTTTGATATTATTAAAAATGGAATTATAAATTTAATTCATAAAATGCCTAACATGGATACCCTAGTAGGGATAGGAGTAATTGTCAATTTTTTATATAGTTTATATTTTGCAGTATTAATATTAAATGGCCAAACACACTATGTTCATAATCTTTATTTTGAAAGTTCCGCTACTATTATTTTCTTCGTTAAATTAGGCCGCTTTATTGAAAGTAGAAATAAAGGAAGAGCTGTTGATAGTATTAAAAATTTAGTAGAAATTACTCCCAAAAAAGGTATTATAAAAAAAGATGGTAAAGAATTTTTAGTAACAATTGATGAAATAAAAGAAGGAGATATAGTTATTTCTAAAGCTGGAGATAAAATTAGTGTAGATGGCATTATTATTAAAGGAGAAACTTATGTAGATGAAACATTTTTAACAGGAGAGAGTAAACCTGTTAAAAAAGAAGTTAACTCTAAAGTTTTGGCTGGTAGTTATAATTATGATGGCTATATAGAATACATTGCCACCTCAGTTGGGAAAAACTCTAGTATCTCTAAAATAGTAGACCTAGTAGTAGAAGCTACTAACTCTAAACCACATATTGCAAAATTTGCTGATAAAGTAAGTTCCTATTTTGTTCCTAGTATTTTTATTATTGCAATAGTTACTTTCGTTATTCATCTTCTATTAGGAAATTCTATAAGCTTAGCAATCAATTCATTAGTATCAGTTCTAGTAGTTGCTTGTCCTTGTGCTTTGGGATTAGCTACACCATTAGCCTTAGTTTTAGCAATATCTTATTGCAGTAAAAATGGTATATTAGTAAAAAATGGTAATAGTCTTGAAATAATGAATAATATTAACATGATTGTTTTTGACAAGACAGGAACTTTAACAGAAGCAAAAATAAAATTAGTTGATGGTATTTATAAAAAAGAGGATTTAACAATTTTACAAAATCTAGAAATGAATTCCAACCATCCTCTTGCAAAAGGAATAGTAGAATTTAGCAAATTTAAAAAAATAAATATTAATGATTTTAAGGAAGAAGCAGGATTTGGGATAAGTGGTATTATAGATAATACAAGATACTATGCTGGAGGACTTAATTTCCTTTTAAAGAAAAAATTATCCAATCCTTTTGCAGATAATGATAAATATTTAGAAAACATAGATAATAGTATTATTTTCCTATTCACTGATAAAGAAGTTATAGCTGTTTTTTTCTTGAGTGATGAAATAAAAGAAGATTCTTTTAAAATAGTAAAATCATTAAAAGACCTAAATAAATCTGTTGTAATGTTAACAGGAGATAATAAAAATATAGCATCTAAAATTGCTAAAAAACTAGGCATTACAAATGTAATAAGTGATGCTTTACCTAAAGAAAAAATGAATTTTATTGAAAAAAATAATATTAATAATAATGTTATGATGGTAGGGGATGGAATTAACGATAGTCCTGCCTTAAAAAAAGCCACTGTTTCTATTAGTGTATTTAAGGGGACAGATATCAGTGCAGACTCTAGTGATATTGTTCTACTAAGAGATGATTTAACCTTGATTACAACTCTATTTAACATTAGTAAAAGAACTTTTAGAATAATCAAAGAAAACTTGTTTTGGGCATTGTTTTATAATATTTGTATGATTCCTCTTGCTACAGGTTTTCTTCCTATAAAATTAAATCCTATGCTTGCAAGCCTAGCTATGACATTAAGCAGTATTACAGTAGTATTAAATAGTCTTAGACTTTTAAAGACACCTAATAATGATTATAAATAGTTTTTGATTTTTGAATATTCACTAATCAGTATACCTTCTATACCTTTTTTACAATTAGCTGGAGATGGAGAAGGTAATTTTATAGCATTTATTCCTACCTCTTTAGCTAAATACTTATTATATAAATCATAAGCTTTAGTACCAGTAGTAAAAATAGTTTTGACGTCACTATCAATAACTATTTTTTTTATGTCATTAGGAATTACATTTTTAATACTACTATCGCTTGATGAAGATATATCACAACTATATACGACATCAAAAAGAGCAATTTTATGATTTAATAAAAACATTTCTTTATCTTTATTAGTTTCACCTATTTTTTCTTGAAATACTTTTTCAAGAGTAATCCAAAATTTATTTCTAGGATGAGCATAATAAAAAATGCTTTCCCTAGATTTAATAGATGGAAAACTACCTAATATTAAAACTCTAGACTCACTATTATAAATTGGTTTTAATGGATGAATTACTTTCAAAAATATCACCTCATGTGTTAGTATAATTATAGGAAGTATTTTTGTAAAGAAGGTGTTTTATGCAAGATATAAATTATTTATTATATAGATTATCAAAGTCAAAGTTTAGAAGTAGTTTTCATCTTAAAGAAAAAGATATAGAATATATTGATAAAAAAGGTTTAGACAAGATTAAAGAGCATGCTTATGACTTTATAAATAAAAGGTTAAAGCCTAGTGTTATTCCTAATGATGGTAAACAAACACCTACGAGAGGACATCCGGTTTTTATAGCAGAACATGCAACTGCTACATGTTGTAGAGGCTGTCTAAATAAATGGTATGGTATTCCTAAAAATAGAGAATTAACTGATGTAGAAGTAGATTATATTGTAAAAGTAATAATGATGTGGATAACTAATGAGTATAAAAAATATAAATAAAAAACTAAGCCAAAAGACCTAGTTGAATCTCTATATAGTGGTGGGCTGTTAGGGATTCGAACCCTAGACCCACTGATTAAGAGTCAGTTGCTCTACCAACTGAGCTAACAGCCCATAAATTAATTACTCATTTAATATAGCATATAAACTCTAAAAAATAAAGTGTTTTTTGTTACAAAATGTCAAAAAAACGTTATAATACTATAATTTTATTTCAAAATTTTCTGTTGGTATTATTAAATTCTTAATAGGATTATTTAAAGCAACTTCTCTAGTACTATTATGCATATGAGTAGCAACTATCTTTTTATTAGGATACTTTTTACATATTTCTTTTATATCTAAAAATCCCATATGAGACTTATTTCCTTCTCCCTTTAAACTCATATCTAAAATAGAAACATCAGATGCCTCAATAATTTTATCAATAGCTTTACAATAAATTGAGTCTCCAGAAAAGCCAACACTCTTACCATTAATGTTAATAATATAACCAAAACAAGGTTTCATAGTACCATGCTTAACATTTATAGACTGAATATGGATATTATCATCTAATACTATGTTATTTCTGCCTTTATGTTCAATAAAATCTATATTAATACTATTCATAACTTTTCTAAAATCATAAGGAAAGCCTAAACGAAACAATCTTTGTATTTTTTTAGTAGTGCCATATGGACAAATAACCTTTACTTTCGTTTTATCGTGATTAAAATATTTGCCTAACATTAGAAAAGGTAAATCAAAGAAATGGTCACCATGTAAATGAGTAATTATAATAGTATCTATTTTTAAAATATCATATCCTAAATGCTTTAAATATTTAATAATCCCATTAGGAACATCTACTAAAATATGATTATCAATAATAAGAGAAGCGCTCATAAATGATGAGCCAATAGAACCACTTCCCACAATATTTACTTTCATATCATCACCGTCTTAAGTATAACAAAAAACTAGATTAAAATCTAATCTAATTTTTATTGAATATGTTATCTTATAGATTTTTTTAAAAAGGAACAACTTCTTTATTAACTCTTTTATTGATAAAATGCTGTACAATAAGTAAAACAATACCAAGAATAATACCAATAAATGTAATCATATAGAATGTGTCAGTAACAGGTTTTAAGATAATAGTAGCATTAGCAATACTAGTCATCCTATCACTTATTAAAGCCATTAATCCATTAAATAATAGAGTAGATATAGCAACTGTTATAGAAACAATTCCAATATATTCTAAGAAATTCTTCTTCTTAAAACTACTTATAAACAGTAATACAGTAATAGCACCAATTATTATATAAAGAGTAGTATGTAAATTTTCATCTCTACAAACCTTTATAATATCAACTAAAAATTGTCCGCCACTAGACTCAGCATCATCACTAGTACCATTAATAACAACATTTAAATTGTCATTAATAGCCTCATTAGCATAAGTTTCAAGTTCATTTATCTCATTATCATCTAAATTAAGTTCATACTCCTCATTTGCTTTATTAATAAACTCTCTAGTATCATCATTAATTTCAATATTACTATTATTTAAATAAGCATCGATTCCTTGCTGTAATACTTCATTAACATAGTCTTTCGCTTCATCTGTCTGTAATATAGAATCAACTTGTTCCTCACTAACTCCATAACTATCTGCATAATTATAAATCTCAGTTCCATAATCAGTATTTTTAAAATCATTGACTACAGTCTCATAATCAATATTATTAAGTATTTCTCTTGTAGAATTTGGACTAGTTAAATTACCTACAGTAAAAATCACAATAGTAACGATAATAGCAATAAATAAAGTAATGGTAAGTAAATAATTAATAAAAGTTCTCATAAGTTCCTCCTTCTTTGCCTCTATTATAGCATAGTTTTAGAGTTTATAAATCTTTAAATTTATGCTATTATTGAATAGAAATGAAGGTGTACTTATGATAGATAAAGTAAAAAGATATAATCCTAATATAAAATGTGGATTAACTCAAAAGCAAGTAGAAGAGAGAATTTCTAATAATTTAGTTAATTTTAATACGGATGTTAAAACTAAAAGTGTTAAAGAAATAGTAGTAGAAAATGCTTTTACCTTATTTAATATCATCAATATTGTTCTAGCTATAGCTATAATATCAGTAGGTTCTTTTAAAAACTTAACTTTTATAATTATAATAGTCCTAAATACTTTAATTAGTACTATTCAAGAATTAAGATCAAAGTACACTATTGATAAACTATCAGTAATATCAGAACATAAGATTAAAGTAATAAGAGACTCTAAAATAGAAGAAGTATCCTTAGATGAAGTAGTTCTTGATGATATCGTTAAATTCACTAGTGGTAATCAAATAGTAGTAGACTCTATCATTGAAGAAGGAGAAGTCCTAGTAGATGAATCGTTTATTACAGGAGAAGAAGAGAATGTTTTAAAAAAAGAAGGAGATATGCTTTTATCAGGTAGTTTTATTGTAAGTGGTACTTGTACTTGTAAAGTAGAGCATATTGGTTATGATAACTATACTGCAAAAATAAGTAGTGATACTAAATATATCAAAGAAGTGTCTAGTGAAATTATGAGAAGTTTAAATAAAATAGTTAAAACTATATCTTTTGTTATTGTTCCTTTAGGAATACTTTTATTTGCAAGACAGATATTTCTTCCTGATAATACCTTTGAAAATGCTGTTGTTAATACTGTCGCTGCCCTTATCGGTATGATACCAGAAGGTTTAGTATTATTAACAAGTACAGTCTTTGCCGTTAGTGTTATAAGACTATCTAAGAAGAAAGTTCTTGTTCAAGATTTATATTGTATTGAAACACTTGCAAGAGTAAATGTAATTTGCCTTGATAAGACAGGAACTATTACAGAAGGTGTTATGGAAGTAAAAGATGTTATAGATAAAGAAATGTCTAAAGTAGAGTTAAAAGATTTACTTGGAACTGTTGTTCATATTATTAATGATGATAATCCCACTGCCAAAGCCTTAAAGAATGCCTTCTATAATAAAAATGTTGTTGATTATGAGAAAATAGTACCATTTAATTCTACTACTAAATGCTCTGGTCTTGTGTTAAAGAATGGAAAAGTAATATTTATAGGTGCTCCCGAATTCCTTTTAAAAGATTATAAGAAGTATAAGGAAGAAGTATATAGTCTTACAACAGAATCAAGAGTAGTGGCAGTTGTAGAGTATAGTAATTATAATAAGAAAAATGAAAAGCAGAAGTTATTAGGTTATGTTCTACTTCAAGATAAGATTAGAAAAGAAGCCGAGTCTACTATTAAATACTTTAAAGACCAAGGCGTTAAAGTTAAGATTATCTCAGGTGATAATAAAAATACTGTTTTAAATATTGCTAGACGTGCTAAAGTAGGGGATAACTTAAAAGCAATAGATTTATCTACTTTAAACAGTGAAGAAGAGATTAGAGACTCAGCTTTAAAATATGATGTTTTTGGTAGAGTTAAACCAGAAGAAAAACATATCTTAATTAAAGCTCTAAAAGATGCGGGTAATACAGTTGCCATGACAGGTGATGGAGTTAATGATTGTCTTGCTTTAAAAGAAGCAGACTGTTCTATCGCTATGGCTAGTGGTACAGATGCTGCAAGAAGTGTTTCTCAACTAGTCTTATTAGATTCTAACTTTGATTCTATGCCTAGTGTTGTTTTAGAAGGAAGAAGAAGTATTAATAATTTACAACGTTCAGCATCTTTATTCTTAGTTAAAACAATTTATGCCGGACTTCTTGCCTTTATCTTCCTATTCTTAGAAGAATCATACCCCTTTATTCCTGTTCAGCTTACCTTATCAAGTGTTGTAACGATTGGAATACCTTCCTTTATACTAGCTTTAGAGCCTAATAAAGATAGGGTAGAAGGTAACTTCCTAGTAAATGTCTTAAAAAAAGCCGCCCCACCTGCCTTTGTAATTGTTATAAATATTGTAATCATAACTTTGTTTGGTAATGCTATAGGCTTAACTTATGCTAAAGTGTCAACTTTATCTTTAACAATTACAGCCTATGTATCATTTATTCTTTTATATAAAGTATGTCAGCCTTTCAATAGAATCCGTTTAATACTATTCGCTTTAATGTTCTATTTATTCATCTACTGTATTATGAACTTAACAACCCTTTTCTCAATTACTCATTTTGATTATCTAATGATATTTATAACATTTATCTTAATGTTTGCATCTCACGAACTATATAAACTATTTGAAATATTAGTAGAAAAGATAGTTAAAAAACTAAAAATATAATGCTTCGAAAACTTTTGGAGCATTTTTTATTTTTTTGTTAATTATTATTATGGGAGGTGATAAAAATCACAAAGAATTATGGGTTCCAAAACGAATGGGATTTTTTTCATTACCTTAATGGAAAAAAAGTAGGGGAAGTAAACTCTACGTTTAAAACATTTTTACAAGCTAACTTTCCTAATATTAATGATGATATGACGATAACTTCTTATGTTAATCTTGATAGAGAAAAGGAAGATATTTGGATTAAGGTAGGTAAAGATAAAAAATCTATCAGCATTAAAATGGGAAAAACAAACACTGTCCATAATGAGTATATTTATAGTTTTACTAATTATCTAGCCAAAGAAAAAGTACCACTTAAAATTATTAACATAATATTAGAATATTTCTTTGCTGATGGTACTCATAATGGTAGTGGAGCAAGAACATTAACTTTTCCAGATTACAAACTAAAGATAAAAAGGAAAATAAAAAAAGTTAATAAGTATTTTATGAAACATGAAGATTTGCTTATTAAACTAATTAATAGATTTGTAATAGGTAAGACTGATATCCTAATTCATGGTACCGTTGATGATTTTTCTTATGTTACTAAAGATGAAATAATTAAGTTCTTGCTTGAATGTAAAAATGAACCATCATCAACAATTCACTTTTCTCATCTAATATTTGCTGCCAAAAGTCGTAATAATCAGATTGATAAATTTATAGTCCAGATTAAATGGTACAATTTGAAAGATGACATTGCAAGAATCAGAGGGAAGTAGTATACTTGTAGATATAAAGATAGTATTCAATAGAAAGGAATATAATATAAGTATGAATAATGCAAAAAAAGTTACAATTATGTATTATGAAATGTTTGATAAACAAACTGGTTATAAACTTTTAGAAACCAATGACATTAATAAAATTAATTGCGAACAAGGAATTAATAAATTTTCATTATATAATTGCTATGAAGTAATAATAGATGGAATTAAATACTATTTTGTGACTAATAAAAGTAAAAAAATTCATTTTGGAGAAATATTGACTCTTGAAGAAATATTAAAAGATGAAAGAATATCTAGGGAAGACAAAGAAATAGTAAAAGCCATTACTAAAAATCCAAACAGAAAATTTTTTCTAAATGCTAATAATGAAATAGAAATGTATTTTAATGATATAGAATTAAAACCAAATAGAATTATTCCTTTTGATAAGACCAATATAATTGAAGCTTCACAAGTACTATTCCCTTCATATGAGTGGTATATAGAATATACTAAGCATAATGAAGAAGAAACTTATTTAAAATCAACATTTTATAGTGATAAAATTTATCGTTATGACCCAACTATTGATAAATATAGATTTGTTAAGGTTGCAAAAATAAAAGATAATGAAAAAGAACAAATTATACCTATAGAAAAAGAGAAAGAATGGCACATAAGTGAAAATTCATATATAAGAGATGAAGTAGATGCTGCTATAGATTCTTCTATCGCTTATATTGCAGGCGAAGATAACCAACAAAATATGTTTGAGTGCTACACAAGACTTTATCCATTTAATACTGAAAATTCCTCCGCTGTATTTGCAATTAATAAAGAGTACATTGAAAATAATGATGTTCTTTCTATAACTGGCAGTGGAGATGCTTCATTAGATTTATTTTTAAACGGTGCAAAAACTGTTACTTGTTTTGACATAAATGGATTAGCTAAATTTCTTGCAGTATTAAAATTTTCATTCATAAAAGCAGGCATTAGTTATGAAGAATATGTTAATTTTTTTAGTGCAGACCCGCGCAAGTTTGAAGACTATTTTAATTTCGATATATATGAAAAATATTCTAATAATATACTAAATGAAAAAGTTAAAAAATATTGGGATAATATAATTAGATATCTTAAAATAAACAATATATCATTGAAAAAAGATAAACATACATTGTTTTATAATACTCATGATACTTTTTTTGGTTTATTTACAAATTCTTCTTTTTCTGTTAAAGGGTCATATTTAGAGAATGAAGAATCATTTAAGAGATTACAAGATATACTAAAACAAAAAAATATTAAGGATTTAACTTTAGTAGATGTTTCACTATTTGATATAGATAAAGTTCTTGTAGACAAAAAATATAAATATATATATCTGTCAAATGTTCTTGATTTTTCTGATTATTATTTCAATGACTGTAATTATGTAGAAAGTAAAGAAAAATTTAAAGAATACATTGTAAATAATTTATCTGCTTTATTAGATGAAAATGGTCTTATTGATGTTTCGTATGTAAAAGATAGTTGGTCTTTAGGAAACATAGAAACAACATTACAAGTTTTTCCAACTGATGAAGGATATAATCTACAAAGCTTAGTTCCTTATAGTGAAGATAGAGTATTATCTATAACTAGTAGTGAATTAGTAAAATCTAATGATTATAGAAAATGAAAAAGACCTGTGATTAAACAGATCTTTTTAACTTCTTATATAATGGCGGAGTAGGAGAGATTTGAACTCTCGCGCCAGTTGCCCGACCTACACCCTTAGCAGGTGTATGCCTTACTCCTTAAAACCATTTATCATTTATTTAGTAAAACCCTTGAAAGCCTTTATTTATGGGCTTTCTCAAAGCATTATATATTTTTATTATTATTTTTTAGAACTTTTTTTAAAATCGTTTGCCATAAATATTTGCCATTTTTCTATTTTTTAGGCATTTTTGATAATTTCATCAAAAACATTGGCACATTCAATTTTATCTTTATCAAAGGTATGTGCATATATATCAAAGGTTATATTTATACTTGAATGACCTAATCTTTCACTAACAGCCTTAAAGTTTTTTCCTTTATGTATTAAAACGCTCGCTGATGTATGCCTTAAATCGTGAAATCTTATATGTTCTAACCCATATTTTTTAGTTATTTTAGTAAATATCTTATAACAAGTGCTTGGGTTCATATAACCACCTGTGTCATCCGTAAAAACTCTGTTCTCATTTTTCCATTTTTTACCTAACTCTTTTTTTATGCTATCTTGCCACTCTTTATATTGCTTAATTACATCAATAGTAGCCTTACTTAATAGTATTGTTCTTTTTGAAGATAATGTTTTTGCATTTTTTTCATCCATAACACCATTTACAACTTTTAAAGAGTTATCTATTCTTAATGTGTTGTTGTCAAAATCAAAATCATCCCATTTTAGAGCAACGATTTCACCTCTACGAGCACCACTGTCTAAAGCAAGAGTAATTAAAGCCTTATATTTGATACATTCATTGTCTAAACAAGATACTAATTTATTTACTTGTTCTATATCATAAAACTTTCTTTCAACTTTTTGTTTTTTAGGCTTATTGGCTCTTTTATTTGGGTTTATGTCTAAAAACTCCCAAAATATTGCTTGATTAAACATAACATTGATTATTTTATAATAATCATACATTGAATTATAACTTAATTCTTTGCCGTTATGTCCTATTTTTAACTTGCTATACATAGTATTTAGCATTTGTGGTGTTATTTTACTTAACTTATATTGACCTATAAAGGGTAAAATGTTTTTTAAAAGTCTTTTATAATTATTTATTGTCGTTATTCCAACATTTTCCTCACACTTTTTTATAAAAGCCTCGCTAAACTCTTCAAAAGTTAAATCTTTAACATTTGCTACATTTCCTTTATGATAATATTGTTTTGTTAGTTCGGCATCTCTAATTTTAACCTCTGCTAATGTTCCGTAAAACGTTTCAGTTTTTCTATCTCTTTCGCCAAAAACATCTTTTCCTCGTTCTATGGTAATCAACCACTTTTTCACACCTTTTTTATTAGTTCCTAATAATCTATACCCCATATTTAATAACTCCTTTCACTCATAGGGTATAAGGGCTTATTGCCTATATATATTATAGCACAAAACCCTTATTTTTCTTATAAAAACCTTATTTTTTCTTAATAAAATACTGATTTTTTCGCTTGTTGTTTTTCTAATTCTTCAAGCCAATTATTTATTGATACTAAATCAAACTTAATCATTTTTCCTATTCTCAAATTAGGTATTCTTCTTTCTCTTACTAACTTTCTAATCTCTGGAATAGATACTTTTAAATAACTTGATAATTCTTTAATATCACATAATTCTTTAGTCATACCAAAACCTCCTTTTTCATTACTCTAAAATAGTTTAAATAGTGCTAATATCTACCTTTAATTTAGTTTGACAACCCCTTAATATCCTTTATTCTTTGTTTTGTATTTGCTTATTATCAATTATAATATTCATAAAATCTATATATTCACTATATAAACTTATAATGTAGTTATATAGACTTTCTATACGATAATTTATATCGTTTTTTGATTTATTAGGTTTAATTCGCTTATCTAAATAAACAATAAACTTTTTTAAGTCCATTTCACTTGGTTTAACTCTATTATAAGTAAATAGTGTTGATTTAATTATTTGGCTTTTCAAATAATCAACGGAATATTTTTGATACATATCGTTTTTATTGTCGGCTAAATAAACTTTCTTTTCTTTAATTTTAATTTCTACATTTGGCTCTTTTACATTCATAAACTTTCTTTCCTTTCTTTTCACAAAAATTAAACGCGTTTTTTCTTTGCAAGCAATATGTTATCAAAAACAAAAAATAAGGCAATAAAAAAAGTGCATTTAACCTCATTGGTCGGTTATTACAAAAAATGCACTTTTTTAAAATTACTCTTTAAAGTTCGTAGTATTCGCCATTATTTAACGCCTCTTTATCAATGGCGATTTTTTCATAAAGTGTTATATATTTTTTATACTTATGATTCTCATTTGCTATAATGGTATTTAATTTATCAATAATATTGGTATATGTCTTTTGTTTAAATGTAGCAAGTATTTTTTCTAAATCATTATATATTTTTGCATAATATATATCTTTACACTCTTTCATAATTGCATTGTCCTTTATATAGTTTTCTAATATTTCATAAGCATTGTCATAATCTTTATCTATTAACTCGTTGTATATATCAGCAATAATGATAAGCATATCACATATCATTTCAAAAGTTTTTGCTTTTTCTTTTGCGTTCAAATAAACCATTGAATAATATATTTGTTTAAACCTACAATACCCTTTATCGCCAAGAGTAATACAATAAAACCTTTTATTTATATTATCCCTAATAGAACGATTATAATAAATACCATTTCCTACCTCAAAAAGATATCTTTTTTTATCAAACATAGTAATAGTATCAAAAACAAAATCTTTAAATCTTTCATAATCTTTTTCAAAGTTATCTTTCCAATAAATAATTTGTTCCAATATAGAATATATTTCCTTTTCTATATCATTAGTTAGATTATCATATTTAGCATCTTCAAACATTTCACTAATAGTTATCTTTCCATAGTATCTGTAAAAATCATTGTTAATTGGTGTTTCATACAACTTTTTTATATCTTCAATATTATGTTCTTTTTTTCCGCGTCTTGCTATTGCATTATTTAACTGAATAATAAAATCAATAGTAATTATAATAAATCTTCTAAGGCATAAATCAGGTCTGTTCATTTTAAAATTAACATTATTGTTTATCTTATAATTTATATACGAATGTTCGCAATATTTATTATTAAAAGATTTACGAAAGTGAAAGTCTTTCTTTAAGTGTGGCATAGTATCACTCCTTTTTGACTAACTATTTTATCACAAAACTATAATCATTACTACATTGATATTATATTTATTGTATTTGTAAAAACTTTATAAACTGGTATATAAATAAAAGAGCGATAAGATTTTATTCTTTATCACTCTTTTTTGTATCTTCTTTAAATAATTCGGCTATATCTATATCAAGCACAAGTGCTAATCTCCAAAGTGTTCCAAGTGAAAACGTTTGATGATTTTTACTTTCTATATTAGATATAAATTGTGTTGAATAACTCATTTTATTGGCTAATTGTTCTTGTGTAAGTCCTTTTAGTTGTCTTTGCTTTTTTATGTTCTTTGATACTACTTCATATATATAGTTTTCATCTTCTCTTTTAAACAATTATACCACCACCTAACACTATTAATATTTTCTCAAAAATAACGCCGAATACACTTACTCTATTCGTGTAAGTTATGGTATAATAGTTTATAAGAAAGGAGTGTGACTTGATACGTTATCAAATAAAAGTACAAATAATCAAAAAGGAGAACCTAGCATAAAAGATGGGCTTTGGAATGGACTATATCAAAGTGATGTAGTTAAAATTAAAAAAACATTTAAAAAAGTATTTATTATCTCTACCTTAATATCAATTGTAATAATACTAATTTTTGGTAAGGACGTAAATATTTTAGGCATTATATTTGTTGCTCCAACGATGGCAATTCTTATTACTTTATATTGTGCATTTATTCAAACTTTGTTTTTTCTTTTTAAAAGGGCAAATAAAGGAGAAAGAAAGAAAATTATTTTTGGTATAACTGGAACGATAGGAGTTTTTATATTATTCATGTTATTTATGGTTTCATTACCTACTGGAACTGATGGTGGTAGCGATGATAATGGAAATAGCATTACCGATTTTTGTGAATCAATGAGTGATACTTATAATAAATGTTATTGGAGTCATTGGGAAGATAGATGCGTTTGTAGTAGAAGATAAGGAGTGTGATTTTATGAAGAAGTTTAGTTTAATTTTTTTAAGCATTTTAGTTTTATTAGGTATATGTGGGTGTAACAACAACAATAATGATAATATTAAGAAATTTACAGCAGTTGATAAAAACAATTTTCCTTTTGATACAATAGATACCGAGCAACAATTCTTTGATGTATTAAATGAAAATAATAATATTGTATTAGCAGTTAAGGATACTTGCGAATATTCAAAAAAATTCAGTCCTATAGTAAAAGAAGTTGCTGATACATACAATTTAAAAGTTTATACTTTAAATGTTGACTCTTTAGATAACTGGACATTAAACAACAAAAAATCAGAAGAAGTTATCACAATAGAAGCAACACCTACACTTTTTATTAAAAATAAAAATATTGAAAAAATTGAGGGTTTCTACGAAAAACAAGAATTAATAAATATATTGCAAACTAAAAATATAATCGAGGATAAAAGAACAGCAAAAGAAAAAATTGTTGAATACTTAGAAAAAAATAAGTCTGCTATTTGTGACGATACAAAATGTACTTATTCTTTTACTACACCAGGATATTTTTCAGATACAACATATTATACTTTAGACTTTGTAAATAAGAAATTTTATGACAAAAGTTATAATTATGGTAGCACTTATATTGAATATAATTATGGTAATAATACTGGATATGCTAAACTGGTTAATACTGTTGGATGGACTACAACGACCGAAGTTTGGCTTACATATAATGATGCTAATAATACCTATAATTGGACTTGTAATAGTGATTTAAATGGTTCTTGTGAGGCAACTGGAAACAGTATAGCAGAAATGACAGACAGGAAACGAACTGAACTATATGATATATGTAATAAGTTAGGAATTAAAGCAAATGAAATTTAAGGAAATGTTCATAATGAAAAAACTTAAAATTATTTTAACTTTAAGTTTTTGCTTATTTATGATAACTGGCTGTGCTAATAATGATATTCTAGGAACTTATGAAAACGAAGCTGATGTTACTATAATCATCGAAAAAGATGGTGTTTGTATTATGAATTACCAAAAACCAATTGATTTATATCCAATATCAATAAAAAAATGTCATTGGAGTTTAGAAAGTGATAAAGTAACAATACTCTATACTGCCTCTATGGGAAATCCTTACGGCATAGATTTTACTAAAGATGAGAAACTTACAGGAACTTTTACAGGTTCATCAATAGAAATGGACTCTGGGTCTATATATACTAAAAAATAAGTATTTACACAAAATTAGAGAAAAGTCTTTGATAACCTACTATATATATGAGGAGGTGTTACTATCAAAGACTTATTTACTTTAAAAGAGGCTTGTAATATTATAAATATATCTTATAAAACACTTTATAGTTGGGTAAAAAACAATGAAGTATCTTACACTAAAATTGGTAATAGATATTATATGACACAAGAGCAAATCAATGCTCTTGTTTTTGTGTATAACAAAGCATAGTTTTGTATCGGTTAAAGGCTTAACACAAGCCACGATATAATATTAAAATCAAATTGTAAAAATTAAATAAGGAGGAAAACAATGTATAGCATATATCAAAATAGGTATGCCAATAAACTACACTTAAATATTATTAGGGTAAAATACTCAAAGAATCATACAATATTTGAAAAAGATTTTGCTATCAAATTAAATGATGATTACGATAAAATAGCAAATGGTTTAATAACATACAAATTATATCTATATTTAGGCTGTATATTAAGTCAAAATGCTTTAAAAGATAATGTAATAACGCTTGATACAAAAGTCTTTCTAAATGCCTTAAAAACGACTAAAAAGGCTTATATTATATCATCACTTGAATATTTAAAAGCCATAAGGTTTAATTACTACTATTTTAAAGGTAAGAAGAATAATAAAGGCTACACAAAAGAAACAAGAACTTGCCATATTATAGATGATTACTCTACCACCAAAGGTAGTATAACAATTAGATTTAATAAAGATTATTTAACTTTACTTGGTTATAATAGATTAACCTTACAACTACCTAACGAGTTATTTACTATGAATATAACAAAATATCATCATAGTTTATTTATGATAGTTCGTGTTTTATTTCATAGACAAATAAATTATAACAAGAAACGCCAAAATATAATTTCCGTAAAAGAAATAACAAAATATTGTCCTTTACTTCCTTGTTATGATGATTTAAACGAAAGCAAGCAAGTATCAAGAAACATATTAGAGCCATTTAAAAAAAATATGGACTTTATATGTAAAATACTTAATTTTACTTGGAAATATGAAAATGAGCCAACTACATACAATTCATTTATAAATAACAAAATAATCTTTGAGTGTAGATATTAGAGCAAAGTTTAGCAGATTTTGAGGTTTAATATGTAGATACCATTTAAGATAAAGCCTTATAAATAAAGACTTTTTTGAGGTGCTTATTGCCTTAAATATAATAAGTATATTATATATAGCACCCACTCTTTAAGGAGTGGTGCTTATATATCTATAATTTAATTTTTACAATAAATAAAAAAATACAAAATAAGTATAGAGTATATAATACTTTACTTACAATAGGAGGAAAAATATGTTAAGTATGGAAGAATATAAAAATTATATTGCTAATGAAAATAATGTAAAAAAAATACCAACCAATTTTAATAAATTAGATAGTATATATGGTGGTGGCTTATCAAAAGGCTTAACTATTATTGGTGCTAATACAGGTTTAGGGAAAACAACTTTTGTTTTACAACTTGCCGATAATGTAGCACAACAACACAACACAAAAGTTTTGTTCTTTTCTATGGAACTAACTAAATATGAGTTAGTATCAAAGTCTTTAAGCCGATTATCTTATTTAGATAACAATTTAACTAATCATACACCTAACGACTTCATAAGTAATAGTGTTGATGATTTAGATATTTATTATAGCCATTATGAGCCAATAGGAAATAATGTTTATATAGTTGATGATGTTAGAAATATTATGAAAATATCTAAAACTATTTACGATTTTTGTAATGAGTTTAAAAATGATAAAATTGTTGTTATTATTGACTATATACAATTTATAAAATGTAATGGTAGCAACGATAAACAAAATATTGATATTATTACACGAGAACTTAAAACTTTTGCTAATAATTACAATATACCTATTGTAGCAATTAGTAGTTTAAGTCGTGAGGGTGCTAAAAGAAATGACATATCATCATTTAAAGAAAGTGGTAGTATAGAATATACCGCCGATTATCTTATAATTATGTATCAAAAAGAAAATAATAGAGGTTTGGCTTTTACAGATGATACCGATACTATAACAGTTGAGTTTTTAAAAAATAGATTTGGAGTAAAAGGACAATTTGATTTAAAATATCTTGGCAACTATGCTACATTTAAGGAACTTTAACAAGTTCTTTTTTATTTTGAAAAAAACAATGTCAGTTAATTTTGGGGCAACCTATTGCTTTTAAAAAAATAGTAGCAAAAATTACTTAAAATAGCCCCCATTGAATATATTAGGAGGAAATATGAAAAATAGATTTTATACACTAACCGAAGTATGCGATAGCCTACATATATCTATACCATACCTAAAAGGCTTAATTAAGAAAGGAAAGGTAAAAGCGATATTATCATCAAAAAATTACTTAATTAGTGAGTTTGAATATTTAAAACTCATTGAGGCTATGGAGGTTAAACACAATGAAGAATAACAAAATAAGTATAGATTTAGATATTGAGGAATTATTAGGTTTAAAAGAACCAAATAAGAAAACTCTTGAATATGACTTAAACTTTATTATAGATAATGGTATGGAAGAATATATCAAGCAACAAGAAGAACACGAACAAAAGAAAAAAGAGTTTATTTCATTATATAAAGAGTGCTATGATGAGTTATGTGAGTTTATGGAAAAAGACCCTAAACAAAGAGTTGCTATATCTTGTTTTACTTGTATTAAGGGTATGGACTTACGAGATAAATATGGTAAGCCAAAAAGAAAGGAATAAGTTAGTTGCTTATTCCTCTTTATTTTTTTGCTTATTTATAATATCGTTATATTTTTTTATTTGCTCTTTATTGTTTTTTTTAAAATCTTTAATAAAATCATTTTTCAATTCTTCAAAGTGAAGATACAAAAGTCCTCGTTCCTCATCAGTAGTTTTACTATCTTTTTGTAGGCTTTCTTCTAACATTTGTTTAACCATTATTAGTTCTATCATAGTATTATTCATTTGTTCGGTAATAATAAATCTTAAATTATTAAATCTTTCATCAATTTTTTCCATTTTAAAACCTCATTTCTTATTTATCAGTATTTTAGTTGTTTTTATACAAACTCTTTTCTTATACCCTTAATTTTTAGCAATAAGCCAAAAAAGAGATGTAAAAACCATTTGCCATAATATTCGCCATAATATATGTAATTTTATAATACTTTGTGATATTAGGTAATACTTAACTTTTTTTGCAAAAAAATCATTTGCCATAAAAAAGGTATAAAAAAAGTCTTAACTTCCATAAAAGGAAATCAAGACTTTTACTTTTAAAATGGCGGAGTGAGAGGGATTTGAACCCTCGCAACGCTTACACGTTCTACATCCTTAGCAGGGACGCCTCTTCAGCCTCTTGAGTATCACTCCATATAAACTCATTTAGCCATTGAAACTCCCTTAGCAGGGGCGCCTCTTCAGCCTCTTGAGTACTACTCCAAAACGCATAAAATAATAATATATTTGTCATAAGACACTTATAATATTACCCTAAAGAAATATAAATGTCAAGAAAAAATAAAAGAAAAGCTCCCCTTTCACGAGGAACTTAAAACTCTTTTTGGTGACCAGTACGGAATTCGAATCCGTGAATGCTACCGTGAAAGGGTAGTGTGTTAAGCCGCTTCACCAACTGGCCATATGTAGATTAATGTCTTTTTCTTAACATAAAAAAACAAAAATAAATGGCGCCTCAACTAGGACTTGAACCTAGGACCCCTTGATTAACAGTCAAGTGCTCTAACCAACTGAGCTATTGAGGCATTATCTAATTATATGGTGGGCCTGACAGGACTTGAACCTGTGACCCCTTGCTTATCAAGCAAGTGCTCTAACCGACTGAGCTACAGGCCCGAATTGATAACACAAATACATTCTACACTAATATAGAAATAAATGCAAGTCTTTTTTTGCTTTTTCTTTAAGCAATATTAGAATAGCAAATAACTTTTATTAAATCAAGTGTTTTTTTGAAAAATTTCATATAAATTTCACAAATACTAGATAGATTATTAACTAGGAGGATAAAAATGAAAAAAATAGGACAATTTTTTAAGAAACATTGGAAGAAGCTTTTACTAACTATCATTATTATAGCCATAATTGCAGGAATTATTTATCTAAGTTTTAGAGCCTATGATAAATACCGTGAAAATCTATTAACAGACCCCGTTTGGATAAGAGAAAATGTTAATCTAAAAGAAAATGATGAAGGAGTTTATGAAGTAGAAAAAGATGAAGATATTTCTATATTTAGTGAAGATTATCAAAATATAATTGAAGAGAAAATTGATGCCTTAAAAGATAAAGCTGATTATACATTAGAAAATCCTTTACTAATTTATAATCCATATGGAACTGGCTCACTTTCTTATTACTTATATTATACTGACAGTGATGAAGATTTAGACTATAAAATTGAAACAGAAGGATATAGTGACTTTGAAAAAGAAATATCAAATAAAGATAGTAATGAATATCAACTAATCGGTTTTGTTCCAGGAGAAACTAATACTTTAACATTAAAAAGTGGTAATAAAGAACATGAATTTACTATTACAACTCCAAAATCTAAAGCTTTAATAGAAAATAAATTAGAAGTAAAAAATGGAGATAGTAAAGAAGAATTAACAGAAGGTTTATATGCTGTTTTAGGACATGATAAAAACTATAACTCTAATATTTATTTATATGATAATGAAGGTGTATTAAGAGAGGAATTTGTTTTAGATAGTTATAGAGCAGATCGTATTATCTTTGATGGTGATTATATGTATTATGCTTATAATAAGAAAGGTATAATTAAAGTAAATGATTTAGGTAAAATAGAAGAATTTTATAATTTAGGTAATTATACAATGCATCATGATATGGTTTATGATGAAGATAATAAGCGTTTTGTAATATTAGTTAATGAAGATGATACTGATACTATTGAAGATATTGTTATCACAGTAGATTTAGATACTAAAGAAGTTAAAAAGATAATAGATATGAAAGACTTATTACCAGAGTTTTACTTAAATGCTATTAAACCAGAAGGTAAAAATACTTATGGTGGATATGAACTTGATTGGATTCACTTAAATAGCTTATCTCTAATAGGAGATGATATCGTCTTAAGTTCAAGAGAGTTAAGTACAATAATTTATATTAGTAATGCTTATACTAATCCTAGTGTTAAATACTTATTAACAGATGAATCAGTAACAGAAGATACATCATATAGTGATTTACTATATGAAAAAGTAGAAGATTTCACTTCACAAGCAGGACAACATAGTATTACTTATTATAAAGATGATGCTCTTGATGATGGAGAATATTACTTATATATGTTTAACAACAATTACAAAGGTGCTAGAACAAGACCTAACTTTGATTGGTCTAATTATCCTGGTACAGGTACTTATAATGAAGGTGAAACATCATACTTCTATCAATATAAAGTTAATGAAAATGATAAGACTTATGAATTAGTTAAGAGTTTTGAAATACCTTACTCAAGCATAGTAAGTGATGTTGAGATACTAGATGGTGGAAACATTGTCGTTGGTAGTGGTAAAGATAACTCATATGGTGAATATGATAATGATGGTAATTTAATTAGACAATTTAATTACAACTCTAAGAAATATGCTTATCGTGTCTTTAAATATGAATTTAATAACTTATTTGATTAAAGTCTAGTAATAGACTTTTTTCTTTTTATCTGATAAAATATTACCGTATTTTGAAGGAAGTGTGATATTAATGAAAGGAAAAGTTTTAGAAAAAGGAGAACTATTAGAAACATTATTTATTTTATTTAAAGACTTAAGTAAGAAAAAAATAAAGAATTATCTAAAAGATGGAGGAGTCCTAGTTAATGGTAAAGTTGTAACAAAGTATAATATGATTGTTAATAAAAATGATGTTATTGAACTTAGTAAGATTAATAAAACTCATAAGAAAAGTAATCTTGATATCATCTATGAAGATGAATACTTTTTAGTAATAAATAAACCTGCTGGACTTTTATCTATCAGTACTACTAAAGAAAAAGAAAAGACCGCCTATCACTTAGTTAGAGAGTTTATTAAAAATAGAAAGAAGTCTGATAAGATTTTTGTACTACATCGCCTTGATAAAGATACATCAGGAGTCTTAGTCTTTGTAAAAGATAATACTCTAAAAAATATCTTACAAAATAATTGGGATAAATATGTTAAAACAAGAGAATATGTCGCTTTAGTAACAGGTAATGTAAAAGATGTGGATGACTATACTTGTTACTTAAAAGAAATAGGACCTGATAAAGTTATTGTTACTAATAAAAAAGATGGTAAAATTGCCGTTACTTCCCTTAAGACAATTAATAAAAATAATAAATACAGTCTTGTTAAAGTTAATATCAGAACAGGAAGACGTAATCAGATAAGAGTAGTCTTAAATCATTTAGGATGTCCTATATTAGGAGATAAGAAGTATGGAGGTATTAAATCTAATAGACTATATTTACACGCTAGTAAACTAATTATAACTAATCCACTTAATAATAAAACTTATACATTTGAAAGTAGTGTACCTACATCATTTAAGAAGGTGTTTAAAGATGAAAAGTAAAAACCAAGTAGAACATAGTCTTATAACAAAATATCGTAAAGATATCTGGCGTAAATTTATGAAAGCGGTTAGAGACTATGAACTAGTTAAAGATAATGACCATATCGCTGTTTGTATTTCTGGTGGGAAAGATTCGGTTTTACTTGCGAAATGTCTAGAAGAATTACAGAAACATGGTAAGACTAACTTTAAACTTTCATATATCATTATGAACCCAGGATATAAAGAAGAGACTTTACAAGTAATAAAAGATAATTTAGAAACCTTAGGTATTGACTATAAAATATTTAACTCTGATATCTTTGAAGTCGCTAACAAACTAGATAAAGAGCATCCTTGCTATATGTGTGCAAGAATGAGAAGAGGTTTTCTTTATAAAACTGCCAAAGATTTAGGCTGTAATAAAATTGCCTTAGGACATCACTTTGATGATGTAATTGAAACAATACTACTATCAATGTTTTATGGTGGAGAATTTAAAACAATGTTACCAAAATTACACAGTACTAATTTTCCTGGTATGGAACTAATTAGACCACTTTATTTAGTAAGAGAAGAATCTATAAAAAAGTTTTGGCAATATAATGAATATACCTTTATAAACTGTGCTTGTAAATTTACAGAAAATAAAAATATTGAGAATAATTCTAAACGTTTAGAAATAAAAAAACTATTAGAAAACCTTAGAGAAAAAAGTGATGTTATTGATAATAATATCTTTAAAAGTACCGAGAAAGTTAATTTAGAAACACTTTTAAGTTATCAAGACAAAGGGGAAGAAATAAGTTTTTTAGACCGTTACTAGGTCTTTTTCTTTGCAAAATTTATGAACCTAAAAAAGTTTAGAAAAATATTGGCTTTCTTTTTATAATCAAGTATATTCTATATGAAGGGTAGGCTTGTTTAAAGTTAGAGCTTATCTTGAGGAAAGGAGGGAAGAAGTGGTGAGAAATGTAAAAAAAATATTAGGTATGGCTATGGTTAGTTTATTCGCTTTCGTTCCATTTTTAAATGTTTCTGCTCAAACAGAGTGGACTTTAGAAGATTGGGAAACAGAAAATGGTGATTATGGTAGTGTAACTGCAGTTGATGATAACATCACTAATATTAAAGGTAGCGGTTATGAAAATGAACCAGGAATGTCCTATGGACCATATAGTATGAAAAGTGATGCGAAATTAGCAGATGGTATTACAGAAGATGTATATATCGAACTAAATAAAGATAATATGACTCATGGGGAATTATTTGCATTAACTATGTCATTAAATGATGAAAGTGATAGTTATGTTACAGAATTACTTGTACAAACCCAAAAAGTTAATGATGATTATCTTGTAACTGTAGGACTAGACCCTAATTTTAGTGCTACTATCTCTGAAGATGGAGTGTATACTTATAGATATACTGCTACTTTAGAAGATGGTAAAACTTATCTTCAATTTTCAATATTAAAATGGGATGAAGTAATCGCTTCAACTACTAAAATTGATATGGGAGAAACAAATGCTGTAAGTGCAGGATATATGTGGTTTGGTAGTATAACTGCTGCAAATGGTATTAATGTTTATACAACATTACCAGAAAAACCAACAGAAGAAATTCCTGTTGAACCAGTAGAACCAACTGAACCTGGTGATGAAACTACAACATCTGATAGTACAGTAGAAGAACAAAATCCAGAAACATCTGATAGTATAGTTTTAACTGTTGGTATGTTAGTAACATCACTTACATTAGTAGGCTTTGGCATTAGAGCAATTAAAAAAAGAGCTTAGTGTAAGTAAGCTCCAAAATAGTGTATTAGGCAATTAGATAAAATTCTAATTGTCTTTTTTCTTCATATCAACTCTTAGCGGTAATCCCATATCTTTAGGCTTTAAGAATAATTTATATGGTTCAACATCTAATATTTTAGATAACTCTTCAATAACATCAAAGCTAGCCGAATGCTGCCCACGTTCTACTCTACTTATATAATTAGTAGATACATCTAAAAGTTCAGCCAGTTTTGCTTGTGTATATTTTTTCTTAAATCTATAATATCTGACATTTTGACCAAAAGTTTTTTTAAGTTCCATAGCATCACCGCCTAATCCCTACACTTAATATGATACTTTTTTTCTTTTCTATACTAAACAACTTTTAAGGTTTATAAAAAATATGTATAAAAAAAAGTTTATTTAATCATTACTAATTTAGGAGATGATTAAATGTTTAGTAATTTCAATAAATCAAATAACAAAGTTTTAATTAGTGGGATTTCAACTTCTGACCTAAAAGTATTAACTAGCGAAGAAATGACAGATTTATTTAAAAAAATGAAAAATGGTGATTCATTTGCAAGAAATGATCTCATTAATGGAAACTTAAAACTGGTTTTAAGTATTCTAAGAAAAGTTAATAGTAAAAATGAAAATTTAGATGATTTGTTTCAAGTCGGTTGTATAGGATTAGTTAAAGCTATTGATAATTTTGATTTATCACATGAAGTTAAATTTTCAACATATGCCGTACCAATGATTTTAGGAGAAATAAAAAGGTATTTGCGAGATAACAATAGTATTAGAGTAAGCAGATCAACAAGAGATTTAGCATACAAAACTTTACGATTAAAAGAAGACTATTTTAAAGAAAAAGGAGAAGAGTTAGATATAGATAAAATAGCAACTGAATTAGGAGTGACAAATTATGATATTGTATTTGCTTTAGAATCACTAAAAGATCCTATATCTATGTTTGAACCTATTTATAATGATGGAGGAGATACTATATATGTTTATGACCAAATAGAAGATAAAAAGAAAACAGGAAGTGCTATAGAAGAACATCTTGCAACAACAGATGCGGTACAAGCTTTAAACGATAGAGAACAACATATTTTAAATGAACGTTATATTATAGGTAAAACTCAAATGGAAATCGCTAAAGATATGGATATAAGCCAGGCTCAAGTATCAAGGTTAGAAAAAAATGCTATTAAACAATTAAAGAAGACTTTAAGATAAGAATAATTAATAAAATTTTACATATTTTTTTAGTAGTAGGGCTGTGATATTATGAGACTTTCTGATTTACAAAGTAAAGATATCGTTAATGTTATAGATGGTAGAAATATAGGTAATATTATAGATGTTAAAGTAGATGAGAGAAATGGAGCTATTATTAGTTTAATAGTAGAGCCTAAAGGTAAATTTATTTCTTTTGGTAAAGGAGAAGATACAGAAATTAGATGGCAAAGTATTGAGAGAATTGGTGAAGATGTAATACTAGTAAGATTAGGTAACTAACTATGAATAAAAAGAAAATATATCTCTTCTTTAGTCTACTAATATTATCTTTCTTTACATCTTTATTTCTCACTTCTCTAGCAGGTAGAGGATTAGAAAAGGTTATCATCAATTATGCCACAGTAGAAACAGAAAGAATTGCCAATGTTATACTAAATGATGTTGCTTTTATAGATGAAGAGTATTTAGATAATGATCTTTTCGAAATAAGTAGAGATAATGATGGTAATATAGAACTTATTAATTTTGATACTAAAGTAACTAATAAATTATTAAAAGAAATAAATGAAAAAGCTATGAAACGACTAAGTGCCATAGAAAAAGGAGATACAACTGACATAGAGTTATCAGATTCCTTAAAAGGAACAAGACTAACCTTTTTAGATGATGGGATAGTTTGTGATATACCAATAGGTTCTTTATTCCATAATGGATTAATTGTTAATTTAACAACAAGCATCCCTATTAGATTCTCGTTTATCGGTACAGTTTCAAGTAATATTGTAACAGACGTTAAAGAGTATGGCTTCAATAATGCTTTAATCGAAGTAGGAATAGAAGTAACTATTAAAGAAAAAATAACTATGCCTCACTCAACAGAAAGTATTCCTATCACTACCAAAGTAAATCTTACTACTCAAATAATTCAAGGTGCTATACCAAACTATTACAATGGTTCTTTTACAGCTTCCTCACAAGTTTTTGCAACTAAAATTAAATAATGTGCTACAATAAGTAGTAGGTGATAGCAATGTATAATTTATTAGATAATAATTATAAATTAACTAAAGGAAAAGAAAACTTTGATTATGAAGAAGTAAAAAAATTATTTACTGATTACTTTAAAGATTATGATTACATTTTAGGAGATTATTCTTATGGAAAAGTTAGGCTTAAAGGCTTTTATGATAGTAATAATAAAAAAGTAAAAAATATAAATGATATTAAATATTTAGATAAGTATATTAAGGAATATTGTTCTCCTGGAGCCAAGATATTTTTGTTGAAAAAAGAAATAAATAGTAAAAATAGTAAAAAAGTGTAAAAATAGGGCTTTCTATTTCTTTTTTTTTATGATAAAATATTTTATAGAATAGTAAAGGGAGGAAAAACGAGGATGAATGAAAATAAAAAAATGACTTTATCAATTATAGGTGAAGATGGCTCTATTGACGAAGTAGAAGTTGTTATTGCCTTTGAATTTAAAGATACAAAAAAAGAATATGTTGTATACACCAAAAATGAAAAAGATGAAAATGGTAATGTAACTGTTTATGTTTCATATGTTGATAGAAGTGGAGATACTCCAAGATTATATGGTATTGATGATGAAGATGAATGGAATAGGGTAAAAGATGTATTAAGAAAATTATCAAAAAAAGACTAGGATTGAAATCTAGTTGCGTTGATAATTAGTTGGAGGCGAATAACATGAAAGAAAAACTAGAGAATGATGTTTTCAAAATTATAGATATAGATGAAAATGTTTTGGCAGGAGACGCTAATAAGTTAAAACTATTAATAACTTCTTATGCTGTTATAATGGAAGTTCAAGCTGCATATATGGAAGAAGAAGTTGAAAAGAAAAGAGAAGAACAAAGAGGCTTAGAAGTAGAGTTAGAGATGAGTGATGGCAAGAATGCCAAAGAAATAAAACAAAGAATAAATGAATTGTCCAAGGAAATAAACATCATGGATAAAGCTATTTATGATTTTAATAAGTCACATCAAAGATTCATGTCTTTAGCTCATAAGGCTTTAAGTTTACCAGATAAAAACTTCCAAAAATTAGCTGAAAACGGTTGGGGAGGTAGCAGGATTAATCCGTCGGTATATTTGGTAGACCTCCAAAATACAGTTAAAGAAAGTCAAGATTCTATAGTAAGAACTTCTAAAAAAACAGATGAAAAAGGGAAAAAATATGAAGAAAAACATGATATTTTCTCTAACATTGACACAGATGCTATTAAACAAGAAGTAGAAAATGTTTTAAACAAAAAAACTAATGGTAAACTTGATGATGAAGATAATAAATATGGTACACTTGGTGATTTTATAGTTTCTAATGTAAATGCTGAAACTTTTGATGCTGATGTAAAAGATTTAGCTACTGAAATAAAAAAACAACTTGATGAATCAAAAGACACAAGCAAAAAAGATTCAAAAGAAAAATCATCAGATAAAAAAGAGGCAGGAACTCCATCATCAACTACAGATGTTACTGAAGATGATTTTGATAGGATATTAGCAGCAAATGATAAAAAAGCTGAAGCTATAACTCCTCCTGTTAGTTCTGAAGAAGACATCTTTTCGAAAGCTGATGAAGTGACTAGATCAGGTTTTAAAGCAACACCAGTTACTGAAGAAACTAGTATATTTGACACTCCAGTAACTCCATTTACACCTTTAACACCTGAATCTACCGTAGAGCCAGATAAACCATTAGAAAGTGGTGCTGAACAACCGATTTTTAATATGTCATTTGATTTTTCAGATGATCCAGCAATAAAAGAGCTAGAAGCACAGATTGAAGAAGCTAAAGGTCAATATAAAGGCTACCAACAAGATTTAAGAGAAAAAGAAAAAGAAGAAAAACATTTGACTCAAACAAGAGATGAAAAGGCTGCAGAAGCAAAACAAAAAGAAGCAGCAGCAGCTAGATTTATTGAGATTCAACGTATAAAAGCACGTAATGACAGGTTAGCTAGCCTCAGAGAAGAACTTAGCGGTTACAAAAGCAAAGCTATTGAAGCGGCAGCTCAGATTAATCAAACAGCTGAAAGAAATGATAAGCTTAGAAACGAAATTGATAGCTATCAAACTAAAATAGATGAATCTGAAAGAATTATAGGAAAAGGATCTTCTAGAAAATAGAAGTTCTTTTTTTTACCATTTTTCATATACTTTACTGAGGTTTTAGATATGAAGAATACTCTTTTTTATTATTATCAACTTAATCCAGAAAAAGTTATAAAAAAAAATAATTATTACTATTTTGAAATGAATAATTATATATATTATTTATGTCTAGTAGATAAACCACTTGAATATATTAATGAACTAACTATTTTAAATAGAAACTTAATTAATAGCAATTTTATGATAATTATATTAAATATTAATGGTAAAGCTATTAGTCTAATAAATAATCATTACTACATACTTATAAGAGGAGAAAAAAACAAGACTTTTAATATCCAAGAGTTTTATAATCCTATTTATTGTTATGGAGATATGGCTAACTTAAAATTGTTAAATCACAGTAACTGGGGAAGTTTATGGAGTGGTAAAATAGATTATTTTGAATATCAAAAAGATTATATTAAAACAAAATATAAATTACTTTACAAAACAATAGATTATTTCATAGGATTAAGTGAAAATGCTATTGGTTATTTTAATGCTACTAATAATTATTTAAAAAAAGAAATTAATGATAATTTAGTAATTTCTAGAAGAAGAATTAATTTAAAAGACTTTAGTTTTTATAATCCTTTAAATATTGTAATTGATAATAAAGCTAGAGATAGTGCAGAATATCTTAAATATATTTTTATAAATGACGATTATACTTATGACTTTTTAGACGAATTTTTAATTAACTTAAACTATAGTGCTTACCAATATAGCCTTTTAATAGCTAGACTTCTGTTTCCCAGTCATTATTTTGATATTTATGAAAGAATAATAAACGATACTGTAAAAGAAAAAGAAATACTTAACATTTTAAAAAGAACAAAAGAATATGAACAGTATTTAAAATATATTTATGATTTTATAAATAAAAAAAAGACTATTTTAAAAATAGACTGGTTAGATTAATTAACATTTTTTACTTCCTTGACTTCAGGAACTTCATTCATAATCATCTGCTCAATTCCATCTTTTAAAGTAATATCTAGAAAAGCACATCCTTGACAAGCTCCCCCTAATTTAACATATACAACACCATCTTTATAATCAATGAATTCTAAAGAACCACCATCACTAATCAAAAATGGTTTTAACTCTTCAATAATGTCTTTAATTCTTTTTATAATATCCTCATTGTTTTGCATTTTTATCACCTCTGTTTATTATAGACGCGTTTAAGAGTATTGTAAAGGTTGTAAGAAAAAACATTTTTTGATATAATACACCTAGAGGTTAATTGTATGGGGAAAAATTATAAAGAAGGTTCAATTGTTTTAGGGACAGTTACAGGGATAAAAGATTATGGTATTTTTGTTAAATTAGATAATAAACATAGTGGACTTATTCATATTTCAGAAATAGGTAATCACTATGTAGATGACTTAAATAAATATGTTACTTTAAATGAGCTTATTAGAGTAAAAATATTAGAAAAAAGTAGCGATAATCTTTTTAAATTAAGTATAAAAAACGTTGATTACAGAATAACAAAAAGGTATGGAAGTAAAATTATTGAAACTCCTAGTGGCTTTAATAATCTTGCATTACACCTTGATTATTGGATAGATAAAGAACTAACAACCTCAAAAAAGTAAAAAAATATACAAAATGTCAAATAAATTATTGACATTCGAACAATTAACTGGTATATTTAATTCTGTCAAACGGTTTTGGGCGATTAGCTCAGTTGGTTAGAGCACTTGCCTTACAAGCAAGGGGTCATAGGTTCGAGTCCTATATCGCCCACCATTATTATGTTGCCGAAATAGCTCAATTGGTAGAGCAACTGATTTGTAATCAGTAGGTTACGGGTTCGATTCCTGTTTTCGGCACCATTTTATTATGTCGGAGAGATAGCGAAGTGGCTAAACGCGACAGACTGTAAATCTGTTCCTTCGGGTTCGATGGTTCGAATCCATCTCTCTCCACCATAGTTTATATGCATTTTGTTATTGCCTCGTAGCCAAGTGGTAAGGCATCAGACTTTGACTCTGACATGCGTTAGTTCGAATCTAACCGAGGCAACCATCTAATTAGTTAATGATCCGCTAGCTCAGTCGGTAGAGCATTTGACTTTTAATCAAAGGGTCATGAGTTCGAATCTCATGCGGGTCACCATTTATTGTGCCTGAGTGGCGGAATTGGTAGACGCACAGGACTTAAAATCCTGCGAGGGTTATACCTCGTGCCGGTTCAAGTCCGGCCTTAGGCACCACTTATATGGAGGAATACCCAAGTCTGGTTGAAGGGACCGGTCTTGAAAACCGGGAGGTCGTGCGAGCGGCGCAGGGGTTCGAATCCCTTTTCCTCCGCCATTATATCGCGGGATGGAGCAGTTCGGTAGCTCGCAGGGCTCATAACCCTGAGGTCGGAGGTTCAAATCCTTCTCCCGCAACCAATTTGGTCTCATGGTGCAGCTGGTTAACACGTCTGCCTGTCACGCAGAAGATCGCGGGTTCGAGTCCCGTTGAGACCGCCATATGGCTTCATAGCTCAGTCGGTAGAGCAAGGGACTGAAAATCCCTGTGTCGCTGGTTCGATTCCCGCTGGAGCCACCAGTTAATAATACCAAACTCGAGACTTATATCTCGAGTTTTAAAATGCCTTGAACTTTACTTTTTCCACAAATTATGGTACAATATGCAATAATTTAAAGGGGTTAGGTAATATGAAATATTATAATAGAGACTGTAAGGAGTTGAATCTAAACATAGAGGCATTAAGCCATTTAAACTGTGGTGGATGTGCAGAAGTACGATATAATAGGGAAATAATTTTCAAAGAATATTATGATTTTACAGAACGACAATTCAGATTAGCTCCTGAAATGTTTGATATTTTAAAGACTATAAGTAATGAGCATTTAATGAAAATATATGAAATTTACAGTAAGACAAATATATTAAAATTATTATCTAGCAAAATAGGTAAGACTAAGTTTACAGTTGATGCCTACACTGCTAAATATTATAGAGATGACGATATTGACATATTAGCAACTACTAAAGATTATCTGCTAGACAATTTTAGAGAATTAGAAGAACTGTTTACGGCATTTACAACTAACGGAATAAAGCCAGGTGATTTAAAAAGAGATAATACAGTTTTAAACAGTAACGGAATAATATTAATTGATCCAGATTCATTTTCTATATCGCCAGATTCAAATAATGATTTAGTAATAAAAAATAAGAAAGCCCTATTATCGCTATTTAAAGACTTATTGTTAAAATGTGCCCTTTATAAAGAGGACTGTGAACAAAGTATTCAATTTATTGACAGAAAAATAGATAATGATTTAACTGATTTTAAAATAAATGAAAGAACAGAAATTACTGTGGAATTATCAAAAAAGTTAAAATATGTTAAAAGACCAATAGATTATTTTAGAAAATAATGTCTTATAAAAATATAAACAAATTCTGTTTCCCAAGAGATGAGGTTAAAGGTAATCTAAAGCCTCTTTTTTATGCAAAGTTTTTAATTATATGATAATATAACTATATAATTAGAAAGGCTAAATATGGTGTAAAATGATAGATATAGTTGTATATAAAGATGAATATAAAGAAGACGTAAAAGATTTATTAGAAGAATTACAGGATTATCATGCTAAAATAGATGAACAAAACATAATGACTAGTGTAAGTAATTATAAAGAAGAATACTTTAATTTAATAATGAATTTAGTAAAAGAAAAAGAAGGCAAAATTTTTCTTGCTATCAAAGACTCTAAAGTATTAGGCCTTACTATCTGTGTTGTTGATGATTTACCCTTTGGTCATAAATATGTTAGTAGATGTCCTAAAAGAGGTAGAATTCTTAAATTAATTATAAAAGAAAAGGAAAGGAGCCAAAATATAGGTAGCTCTTTATTAGAACAAACTGAAGCTTATTTAAAAAGTATTAATTGTAAGTATATAGATATTGATGTCTTTGGTACTAATAAAATTGGCCTTGAGTTTTATAAGAAAAAAGGATATTATATAAGAACTTATAAAATAATAAAAAAAATCTAAGGGTTAAAATGAGAAAAGATTTAGAGTACAAAGAAATTATAAGTAAATTATCCATGGCTAATTTTGATATTTTAAAGGGAAACTACCACTTAAAGCATACTGAAATGTTAGGATTATTAGATTATGGCCTACATGATAAAAATATTACTAAAGAAAGAAAAGAAGTATTAGAAGCTCTTAAATGTAAGTATCAATTTTCTTTAGTCTTAAATGAATCAAAAATAGGTATTATAAGTGATACTCATATTGGAAGTGAATTAGCAAGTGCTTTCTATATCAAGAAAAGTTATGATTTTTTTAAAGAGAATAACATAACAACAGTTTTACATTTAGGTGATATTTTAGATGGCTTTGACGAAAGAGATATTCTTACTAAAAATGAATTAATTGCAAAACTATATAAACAGATAACTTTATTTCATGATATTTTTCCTACTAATATGACTACTTATGCTATTTTAGGTAATCATGATACTAAATTTAAACAACTAAATATCGATTTATATAAAGAGTTATCATCTCTTACTTTTATTATTTTTGGCCCAGGTGGTGCTTATATAAATTGTTCTAATTATAAATTGTTTATGGAACATAAAGTAAATTCTTCAATCTTGGTACCACCATATTATAACTATGATGTCATTTTACAAGGACATTCTCATTTGTTTAAATTCAAAGAAAATAGAAATATCTTTAAAATAGGTAGCTGCAGCAATTTGCAGCCAAATAATTATATTTTTAACAATTATGCTCCAGGCTTTGCTATTATTTCTACAACAGATAGTTTAATTGGAGAAACTTACAATTTTAAAGAAGATGATATTATTCATACTTTATCTTTAAAACTAAAAGACTAGTTTTTATGTAACTAGTCTTCTTCACATATAGCACCTAAATTTTCATAGACGCTTTTAATATCATCAACCCTAATCTTACCGTCTTTTATTAATTGTCCATTAGCAGAGTCAATTTCAAGCAACTTATCAGTATCTACTTTTTCATAATTAATATCAACTGTAGAAGTTAATTTATTATCTTGAATTTCAACATTATACTCATAATAGTCTACATCTTGATATGGACTATATAAAGACTCTATTTGTTCTTTATAAGTATTCAAAATATCACTACTATCAGTTTCAATTGTTTCCACACTTTTAATTCTTGAAACATAATCATCTTTATATTCAACATTATACTTTAAACTAGTTTTGATATTATTCTGATTCATAGTCCTTGTACAAGTCATTGATAAAGCATCATTACTATTCCCACATCCTGTAACCAAAAATAAAATAAATACTCCTAAAACTACTTGCCAAATTTTAAATTTCTTTTTCATAAAATCCTCCTATTATTAATTTATCACTTTTCTTAAATTTTTACTACAACTTTCGACAAAATAGTGAAAATATCTTTGTTAATATTAAGACGGTGATAATAATGACAAAGAGTTTTTTTATAACAATGTTAGTGGCAATTTTAATAGGTGCCGTTTTAGGTAATTTTTTATTTGAACAATACAAATTAGAATCAGAGAACGTTATTAAAGAAGTAAACAGCACTTATTTTTTAATGGAAGGAAGTTATAGCACTGAATCTCAAGCAAATAATGCTGTATCTAATAATAATATAAAAACATATTTAATTGTAAAAGAAGATGCAAATTATATTGTCTATCTTGCTATTACTAAGGATAATAATAACTTAGATAAATTAAAAAAATTATATAATGACTTAGGAATTAATTGTTCTATAAAAAAAATGAGTGTTGAAAATGAAGAATTCTTAGCCATGTTAGAGCAAATGGATATTTTGTTAAATAAAACTTCCTCAAATGATGAAATCCTAGCAATTAATGAAGTAATACTTGCTAACTATCAAGAATTTGTTTTGGAGTAAAACTATTTTTGTTGTATAAAATATAAAAGAAGGGGGTACATTTTATGAAGATAAAAGAAATACCTATTAGTGAAAGACCTAGAGAAAAATTAATAAAAAAAGGTGCTAGCAGTCTTTCTAGCAGTGAACTCTTAGCCATTATTCTTGGAGAAGGAGTAAAAAACGTTAATGCCAACGAACTTGCCTTTGAACTTTTAAAAGAAGTAAGGGATATGAAAAATTTTGTCAATCTTTCATATTTAGAACTAACTAAAATAAAAGGAATAGGACCTGTTAAAGCTGCAAAAATACTTGCCACAGTAGAACTTGGCAAAAGAATATTTTTAGAAAGTGATAAAGAAAATATAAAATTAGTTAACTCTAAGGATATATATAATTTTTGTAAATCATTTTTTTATGGCCTAAAGCAAGAATGTTTTTATTGTCTTTATCTAGATAGTAAGAAAAGACTATTAAGTAGTAAACTACTATTTAAAGGTACTATGACTAAAAGTAGTGTTCACCCAAGGGAAATATTTAAAGAAGCCTATAAAATAAATGCAAGTTATATAATATGTGTTCATAATCATCCATCAGGTGTTGTAAGTCCAAGTCCTAAAGATATAGAATTTACTAATTATTTAATAAAGCTTGGCATGCTTCATGGTGTTTTAATATATGATCATTTAATAGTTAGTGAAAATAATTATTACAGCTTTCTTGAAAATAATTTACTAGATTAATTGCAAAAAATCAAAGATATGGGTATACTAAACTTTGAAAGGAATAGTTGCTATGTATAGAAAAAGAAATAAGAAGAAAAAAATTATTATTATCATTATAGTTATTGTATGTGCTTTTTTCATTCTTTTTTATTCGCTATCATCAAATAGAAAGCTAACTGTTGTAGAGTCTTTTTTTAAAGATGTTGCAACAACTGTAATGAAAGGAGTTATGTTACCATTTACTTCCCTAAATACTGATAAAGATAGCGATTTAACAGAAAGTTATGTTATTCAAAAGAATTTAAATGTTCATTTGGAAGAAGAAATAGAACAACTAAGAGATACTCTTGATTTAAATCAGACTTTAACAGGCTATGATGTTGTTAATGCCACTGTCATTACTAGAAATAGAAGTTATTGGTACCAAACATTAACTATTGATAAAGGTAAAAAAGATGGATTAAGAGAAAATATGGTTGCAATAACTAAAAATGGTCTTATCGGTAAAATACAAAACGTTACTAATCATTCCAGTGAAATAAAATTAATAACTGCCAATGATGTAAATAATAAAGTATCTGTATCTATTGCTACCACAACAGGAGAAACAACCGCTATACTTAGTGGCTATGATAAAGAAAATAATTTAGTCTTAATCAGTGGTGTAGATAGCAGGGTTGATATAAAACAAGGTGACGTAGTTACTACTAGTGGTTTAGGTGGAATGTTCCCAAGAGGAATATATATAGGAGAAGTAGAGCAAGTTACTAATGATAAGTATGGCTTAAGTAAGACTTTAGGTGTTAAAACTACTCAAGACTTCAATAATATTCATTATGTAACCGTCCTAAAGGAGGAAAAAAATTGATATTTCAAATAGTAATTGTCATTATTTCTTTCTTTCTAGATGGAATTTTAAGTAATTTTCTTCCCTATATGCTAGGAGATATTTCTTTATTTACACCATACTTTACTCTTGTTAGTTTAATAGTAATTTATCCATTCTTTAAAAAAAGGCCAAGAGACTATTTTATCTTAATAGGAATAATGGGGTTCCTTTATGATTTATTTTATACAAACCTTTTATTTACTCATGCAATTTTCTTCCTATTAATAGGTTATATTGTCAGTTTTATATACAAAAAAATGGAACTAAATTTATTAACTAATCTCTTTTTAATTATTCTTGTTATAATTTTTTATCAATTAATCTTTTCCCTTAGCCTTTTCATCTTTAATGTAGTACCTATCACCATAGAAAGTATTATTTACTTAATTAGTCATAGTCTAATATTAAATATTATTTATGGAGAGATTATTTACTTAATATGTAAGTATTTGCCACACAAAAGACATCTTAACTAATGTCTTTTTATTTTTCTTAATTCATATAATTTAATGGTGATATAAATGATAGAATCAAAATTTTATAAAAAGAAACAACCAGAATCTAATAATAAGTTAAAAAAGCATATAAAAATATTTATAAATAAAATTTTAATAACTACAATCGTAACTTTAATTCTTCTAATTGGGTTTAAATTGAGTTTAGATTTTAAGAATAATTTTAATAAATATGTTTATAACACTTCATTACCGTTTACTGATTTTAAAGAATTATATGATAAATATTTTTTAGGTAATAAAGATGATAGTAATTCTACTAAAGAAGTATTTAATGAAGAACTCGCCTATACTGACAAGAGTGTATATGAAGACGGTGTTAAGTTAACTGTAGAGTCTAATTATTTAGTCAAAGCATTAGATAGTGGTATAGTTGTATTTATTGGAGAAAAAGATAAATATGGTAAAACTATTATTGTTCAACAGATGAACGGTGTAGATGTGTTCTATGGTAATGTTGAAGCAAGTGTCAATATGTATGACTATGTAGAAAAGGGAGCTTTGATAGGGGAAGTAATAGATACTAATCTTTATTTAGCATTTCAAAAAGAGGGTAGTTTTGTCGACTATAAAGAATATATTAAATAAAATTTCTATTCATCCAAGTTGTTATTTCTTAATACTTTTATCCCTTCTTTCAGGATATTTTAATCTAATAGCAATTACTACTATCCTTCTTTTAATCCATGAGTGTGGACATTTCTTTACAGCCTATTTCTTTAACTGGGAAGTAGATAAAATAGTTTTCTATCCCTATGGAGGAGTATCTAAATTCAATCATGAAGTCAACTGTCCCTTAAAAGAAGAGTTAATAGTTCTTCTAATGGGACCTATTATGCAGTTAGGATGTTATCTAGTCTTAATGAATATAACGTATTTCTATAATTATCAAGAAATACTTAAAACTATAAATTATAGTATATTATTATTTAATCTTTTACCAATCTATCCTTTAGATGGAGGAAGAATTATGCAATTACTTATTTGTTATTTAACATCCTATAATCTTAGTTTTAAAATAATATATTTTATCTCGTTCATCTTTCTTTGTCTTATTACAATCTTCTTTTTCTATAATCCTACCATAAATATTTTACTAATTATCGTTCTCTTAGTAATAAAACTACTAACAGAAAAAAGAAATATAAATTATTATTTAGAAAAGTTTATTTTAGAAAGATACTTACATAAATATAAGTTTAAAAAGAGCAAGATAGTAAAGAGAACTAAAGACTTTAAAAGAGACTACCATCACTTAATTAAGATTAATGATAAATATTTTTTAGAAGAAGAATACTTATTAAGGAAATATAAAGATAAATTATAGTGACATATTACTACTATAGATGTTATAATTAAAAAGACAAAGAAAGTAGAAGGAGAAACATATGGAACAAATTATAATTAATATAATGGAACAAGTTGGTTACTTAGGAGTATTCCTTTTAATCGCTATAGAAAATATTTTTCCACCAATACCATCAGAAGTAATATTAGTATTTGGTGGTTTCATGACTACTTATACATCACTTAATATACCTATAATGATACTAGCAGCAACATTAGGTTCCCTACTTGGAGCGATAGTACTTTATTATATTGGTAAAATCTTTAATAAAGAAAGATTAAAAAGAATAGTAAATGGTAAAATAGGTAAAGTATTAAGACTTAAAGCCAGTGATATAGAAAAAGCCGATAAATGGTTTGATACTAAAGGAAATAAAACAGTTTTCTTCTGTAGATTTATACCAATTGTAAGAAGTTTAATATCTATTCCTGCAGGTATGAGTGAGATGCCTATGCAAAAGTTTTTACTTTATACTATATTAGGTTCTCTAATCTGGAATACAGTTTTAATAATAGTAGGTAGTATAGTAGGGGATAAATGGGAAACAATAGTTGGTTACTTAGATAACTTCTCTAATATAATTTTAATAATACTAGTAATAATCTTTGTAGTTGCAATGTACTACTGGTTTGTAATAAGAAAAAAGAAACAAAATAAAAAGGCCTAGGACAATATTCTAGGTCTTTTTGCATAAATTATAATTTTAAAGATAAAACCTTTCCAGTATTAACTTTAGTAGAAGTAGAAGCATCTATGATAGGCAAATAAACTTTTTGCGACTCTAAATCTTCTATCATTTGTTTTAAAGTTAATAACTGGCATCTTATATAATCATTATTTTTATCATTATATTTCTGAAAATTACTAAATATATTATATTGTATTGCTAAAATGTCTTTTGCGGAAACCTTTAAAAATTTTTGATATTCATCATCATATTCACAATCTCTAAACGGCAATGGAGATTGCATAAGAAACATAGGATACATACCATATATCTTAGAATTTCTTGCTTTTACTGTTAATATTTTATTATTTATCATAAACATGGGCTTACCACTTAATTTATTATATATAGAGTTTGAGCAATTTACATTTCTCGATAAAGAAACATAAAACTTTCCGTTATTACCATCACCTAGTTTTCCTAATAATATAGGAGCTTTTATTCCTTCTGTTATCATACTAATAAATTCATCTTGATTATAATCAAAGGCATGATAATAAAAATCACTATCAAGTTTAATAGATTCATCCTCAATATAATGTATTATTCTTAAATAATCCATATTCTTTACCCCCTAACATTTCATATTGCCACTAAGATACTAATTAATTTTTTTAAATAATCTTTTGGTATTTTCTGTAGTAATTTCTTCTATCTCTAAGTAACCCATATCTTTTATTAAAGCCAACTTTTCTATAATATATTTAATATTACTAGATTGATTAACTAAATTTCTAACAGGTTCTGGACTAATATAAGGACTATCAGTTTCTACCAAAAATAAATCATTAGGAACACTTTTAGCTACTTCAAGAGACTTCTTAGCATTCTTATAAGTAATTCTTCCTGCAAAAGAGATATAGTAATTGTTTCTAATCAAATAATTTAAATCATCTATATCAGGTTGAAAACAGTGAAAAACACATCCTTCTCTAGGCTTAATATATCTTTCAAATATTACTATTACTAATCTATTACTATTATTAGCATTAATTATAACTGGAAGATTAAGAGCATTAGCAATAGTTATTTGTTCTATTAAATATTTTTTCTGTAACTCTATATTATCTTTAGTAGTATCTAAACCAATCTCTCCAATCGCTACAACTTTCTCATTAAGAGCAATGTCATATAAATCGTCAATACTTTGATTTTCTACATATAAAGGATGAATACCAATAGCAGAGTAGAATTTTGCATTAGAGTTAGAAATAATTATGGACTCTTTTGCAGTCTCACTATTTAGAGAAACATTAATAACATTTTTTAGATTAGAGTTATTATTTATATCAAGTATTTCTTTTTCTATATTTTTAGAAACTATACTATTAATATGCATATGAGAATCTATTGCCATAGTATTTCCTTCTTTCTAAAATTATTTAAACATAAACTAATTATAAAAACAAGAATTACTATGTAATAATAAGTATATATTTTAGAGATTTGATACTTTAAAAACTGAAACGAAAAAGTTTGCTCTAGAAACAGCAGTACTACCAGTATATAAAAATTGAACAGTACTATTAGTAGACGCTTGAATTAATGTCCCATCTTGTATCGTAATATCACTATTAACACTATTAGTATTGTTAGTAGGTGCTAAACGATCTTGAGGAACTCCATTAATAATAGGAATTATAGATCCATTTTGATTAACACCAAATCTTCCTGTTAAACTAAAAGAAACATAATAAGTACCGGGACTTGGTAAAGTAATAGTAGTATTATTTACAGTAATATTAGGTGTTCCTCCACTAAATTGTAAAGCTAGTGGAATTACACTACCAGAACTAATATCCGTTGCTTGATTTACAACTAGAGCATAATTATTATCTAGCTCAGGACCAGTAGGACCGGTAGGACCCATTATCCTTGTAGGCCCTGTTTCTCCAGTAGGACCAGTAACACCAGTAGCGCCTGTTTCTCCAGTAGGACCAGTAACACCAGTAGCGCCTGTAGGTCCAGTAGGACCAGTAACACCAGTAGCGCCTGTAGGTCCTGTAGGACCTGTCGCACCAGTAATTCCCATAGGACCAGTTGGACCCGTAGGACCCAAAATAAAACAGCCATTATGACAAAAATGTTCCATTATCTCACCACCTAATATAAAATATGAAATAACTTCCATTTATGACAAAAAAAGCTAGGACAGCCTAACTTAATTTTTATGTATAATAAAACCTCTGATAAACAGAGGATAAATTCTAAATGGTGGAGAATAGGGGGATCGAACCCCTGACCTTCACGGTGCAAACGTGACGCTCTCCCAGCTGAGCTAATTCCCCGTTCTTTAAGAACAAATCGATTATATCACAGTAAAAAAACGCTTGTCAATATTTATTTGTAAAAAAATATATGATATTATTATTGCAAGGAGTGAGGTAAATGAAAGTTTTATTATATGCAGAAGGATTAAAAGTAATAGGAGTAAGTGGTTTAGGTAAAGCGATACAACATCAAATGAAAGCTTTAGAGCTTGAAAATATTCCTTATACTACTGATCCAAAAGATACTTATGATATCGCTCATATTAATACATATTTTTTAAAGTCATATTTTCTTGCAAGAAAATTAAAAAAGAAAGGTATAAAAATAGTATATCACGCTCATTCAACAGAAGAAGATTATCGTGATGGTTTTATTTTTGGACACGTAACTAGTAAGGTATTTAAGTGGTGGATTATTAAGTGTTATCGATATGGAGATATTATTGTTACTCCTACAGAATATTCTAAAAATATCTTAGAACATTATAAAGGTTTAGAAGATAAAAAAATAGTAGCAATATCTAATGGTCTAGAGTTAGACTTCTTTAAGCCTGATAAATCATATAAGGATTCTTTCCGCAAAAGATATGGATATAAAAAAGATGATAAGGTAATTGTTGGTATTGGAATATATAGTAGAAGAAAAGGAATAGTAGATTTTGTAGAACTTGCTAAACGTCTACCTGAATATAAGTTTATTTGGTTCGGATCAAGTCCAATCGCCGCAGCGACTAGTGATGTTAAAAAAGCTTTAAAAGAATCTAAAGACTTGCCTAACATCAAGTTTCCAGGTCATGTACCTCAAGAAATGATAAGAGAATCTTTAGGAGGCTGTGACTTATATTTATTCCCAACCTTTGAAGAGACTGAAGGTATTCCAATCATTGAAGCTTGTGCTATGGAAACTAATACGATAATAAGAGATATACCAATATTTAATTATCTAACAGATGGAGTTAATGTTTATAAAGCGAAAGATGTTATGGAATTTGAAAAGAAGATAAAGATGTTTTTAAATGGAGAATTAAAAAGTGTAAGTAAAGGAGCAAGAAAAATAGCAGAAAGCTGTGATATTAAAACAGTAGGCAAACAGTTAAAAGAAGTATACACTGAAGTATTAAAGAAATAGTTGACAAAATTAAAATAGTTCATATAATAAATATTACTTAAAAAAGAAAAGAGGAATTTATATGGGAAAAGAATTTGTAGAATATCAAGGAGAAACTATACATTGTAGTGCATCAACGATTTGTTCTTGTTTAACTGATTATGCAAAAGATTATATCAAAAACGATAATGAGAAAATAGCGAATATTGATACTAAAATAAGAGATGCCGTTTTAGTAGATGCTATTAACTATTTAGGCGGACAAGCTTTCTTTGGTTTTGGACTATATACTTATGATTTGTATGATAATAGAAAACGTGATACATATGTAGAACCACAAGCACTTTTAACAATGACTACTAATTATTATGCTACTTATATTTTTAATGAAGGAATTACTAAATCAGTTTTAAGAAATAATCATATGAACGAAGTTAAAGAAGAGTTTGATGCTAATGATGGTGCAATTGTACTATTAGACTTTATTAATTATATTGCAAAAGTAAATGATTTTGATAGAACATTTACGATGAAAGATTTATATGATAAATACCAAAAGCAACATCATAAAATTGAATTGAAAGAATTAAAAAGATTTTTGGAACTTTCTGGCAGTTATACACAAAGATTACAAACTGGTGAAACAGTAGATGCTATTTTAGATGATATTAAAAGAAAAAATGACATCTATGAATTTAAGTTGTTAAGAAAAACAGAACTAGAAGAAATACCATGGTGGAAGAAAAAAGATATAAATAAAGAATTAGATGCTCTTACTTATGCTTATGCTAAATTAGATGATGAGAATAGAGTAGAAACAGATAATGAAATAATAAAAGATAAGATTAAAGAGATGTCTATAAGATAATAAAAAAGTCAGGTTTATAATCACCTGATTTTTTTAAACATTATATTCTCTTTCTTTTTCATTACTTATATTTAAAATAATACCAACTAAAATTAAATAAGATAATAAACTACTACCACCATAACTAATAAAAGGTAAAGTAATACCTGTAATAGGTAAGAGTCCGACAGTCATTCCTATATTTTGAACTTGCTGGAATACAAGCATTCCAATAATTCCTGCCAAAACAAACTTATCCCTTGAAGCTATCTTTTTAGTTGCCATACCAATTAATCTTGTATCAAAGAAAATAATTATACCAATTAAGATAATCGCTCCCAAAAGTCCAAAGTTAGAAGCAAATACAGCAAAGATAAAATCAGTTCCAGACTCAGGGAAATAAATAGGTGTTTGATTAAAGCCATGTCCAAATACTCCTGCTGATCCAATCGCTGCTAAGGCATTTTCAAGTTGTAAGCCACTACCATTTTGCCAATCTAATATTCTATCAAATCTATAATATAAGTCAGTACCAAAAATATTAACAAATAAATCCTCATTTAAGAAATAACATCCTAACACTAAACTAAGCATTACAGCAATTATTATTCCTAAAACAACAAACCATCTAAGCCTTATACCTGATGTAAACATCATACAAAAGTAAATTATAAAATAAATCATAACAGCCCCTGTATCAGGTTCTAGGAAAGTTAAAATACTAGGTATTAAAACAACTATTAATGTTTTTAAAATAAATATAAATTCTTCTTTAATACTAGGATGGTCTGTCGTTTCTCTAAAATTAGAAATCATAACAGCAAGTACTAACATAATAAATATTTTCATAAATTCACTCGGTTGAAAACTACCTATATAAGGAATAACAAACCAACATTTACTATTATTTATTTCTGGCGCAAATAAAAGAAGTGATAATAGTAAGATGTTTCCAATTATATAAAAAAACCAAGCATTCCTATACAAATAATCATTTTTTAATTTAAATAGTATTATAATTATAACAACACCAACTAAATACCATATCGCTTGTTTCAGTGCTAAATTACCATTATCAGGAGAAAGATACGTCATCGCACTGTATATACTAGTAATACTTATAATAAAAAATAAAACAATAGGTATAACAATTGTTAAGTCAATTCTTTCTTTTTTCCTCATAGTAACACGCTTCTTTCATCAAGGTCATTACTATTATATCAAAAAAAAGGCAATTTTATTAGTCAAAAAACATAAAATGTAATAGGAGGGAAATCTATGAAACAATTACCACCAATTTTTAAACTTAATGATAGTCCTAAAGATACTAATCAAAAATACTATTATGAGAAAGTAAGCAATAGAATAAATACAAAAAAATACGAAAAAACTATTGATAATAATTTATCAATTGAAGAAAAAATAAATAAAATTTTTAAAACTAAAGGTTATGCATTTAATATCCCTGTAACTATTACTTTTTCTAATAAAACAGTCGACACCTATCTAGCTTTAAGGAAAAATGATTCTATCATTACTTTAGATAATGAAGTAATACCAATCTCAACAATAACTTCATTAGAAATAAAAAGTCCATCAGCATAAAGATGGACTTTATTTTTTAAACACCACTTATAAATACATCTTGTAAACATCTAACAGCAGATACACAATCTAAATTAATAGTAAAGAATGTATTAGTTAAAAGATAAGGTTCACTACTACTAGTATCAGAATTTGTCGCTAACACTCTACAAGTACAACAATTACCTTCCAAATTTTCTAATCTAAAAATTGAAGAAGTACCACTTGTTGATCCTATTGTATAAGGAAAAGTCCAAAGTTCTCCAGTTGAACAATTATAGAAGTTTATTGGCCTTGTATTATAACATACGAAATTAGGAGTAGGACCCAAGTAAGGCTTATCACATCCTAGTACTTCACAAGCATCATCTTTAACATTTTGTAAGCAAAGAATTGTCTCTAGTATGGATGTTAAACAATTTTTTTCATTACACATAAAATCTCCTCCTTTTATAAATTATCAATGATAATATCATCTAAACAACTAATAACACAGATACAATCTAAATTAATAGTTATAAATTCATTAGTAGATAGAAACGCTCTTGTTACATCACTAGTATCAGGATTAGGTCTTAAAATACGGCATTTAACGCAGGCATCATCAACACTTTCAACTCTAAAAGTAGAAGAAGTATTAGTAGTACCATCTAATGTATAAGTAGTACTAAATATATTACCGTTTCTAGTATAGAAAGTAACAGGTCTTGTATTAAAACAAATAATATTAGGACTGCTTCCTAAATATGGCCTTGTACAGGACTCATCAAAACAATCACTACCACTAGTGTTCCTTTGTAATATATCAATAACTTTTAATAATTTTCCTAAACAACATGTTTCTTTATTTTCCACTGTTTACACCACCTCTTATCTATTATCTAATATAGGTTATGAGACTATTCTTTTTTCGTGTAGTCGATTACCTATAACTTCTATATTAGTTTATGTGAAAACGTTTCTATAATTTCCACTTTTATTTTTTTCTATAATAGAGTATAATTATATTGGGTGTTAGATATGAATTTATTAGATATACAATATGTAGTTATTATAGTAGTAATATTAATTATCTTACTTGCTGTTTTAAAAGCTAACAAGAAAGATGCTAATATTGATTTAAACAAATTAGTAGAATATCTTGGTGGTAAAGATAATATTATAAGTACAGAATCAAAATTATCTAGATTTATTGTAACTTTAAAAGATATTACTAAAGCAGACAAAGAGTCTATTGGAAAGTTAGGTGCTAAAGGTATAGTTGAAATTAATAATCAACTAAAGATTATTTTAGGACCTGAGTCAAAACAATTAAAAAAATATATTGATGAATTAAAATAGAGAAGAATCTCTATTTTTTCTTTTTCCTCATTTTTCGACAAATTTCTACAAAGCAGTGACATATACTTATTTTAGAAAGAGGGAAAAATATGTCGTATATTGAAGTTATAATTAAAAGTATTATCTTTTTACTTTGTCCTTTATCTTTATATTTACTATATACAATTTATAAGAAAAATTTACTAGTAGAAGAAAAAGATTTAGGTTTTGAAGTAGCAGTAATTAGTTCACTATATTTTGTTTTAAGATTTGGAACAAGTTGTTATAACGATTATCCTATTACTTTATTTGATATTCCATTACTTATATGTTATTACAAACGTAAAATATCACTAGCAATATTTTTATCTTTAATATTAATTGTCTATGAGAGTTTATTTTTAAATATTAGTCCTTTATTTCTAGCTTTAGAGTATAGTAGTTATTTAATAATATATTCATTATTTATAAAAAAGAAATTAAAACCAATTAATGTTGTTAACTATTTCATCATTATAAAAAGTTTCATGTTATCTCTAGCTGTATTTTGGTTTATTAATCCAGAAGCAAGTTTTTCATCAAATCTATTTTATTTATTTACAATTATCATAACTTTATATTTTGTAACTAATCTAATTATTTCTATCTTTGCTAAAGTAGAAAAAATAGTTGAGTTACACAGCGACTTAGAGAATATAGAAAAAGAAAAGGAATTAAGAAGCTCATTATTTAAAGTGACTCATGAAATAAAAAATCCTATCGCTGTCTGTAAGGGCTACTTAGATATGATAGATATAAATGATAAGAAAAAGGTAAGAAAGTATATTCCTATTATTAAAGATGAGATAACAAGAACTTTAATTCTTATGGATGATTTTCTAGATTATACTAAGATAAAAATAGAAAAAGAAGAAATGGATCTTATAATGCTTCTAGAAGATTTAGAAGAATATTTAGGAGGATTGTTTAAGAAAAATGGTATAAAAGCAAATTTTAATTTATCAGATGAAGATATTTATATTAATGCTGACTATAATAGATTAAAACAAGTATTTATTAATCTTTTAAAAAATGCTATAGAAGCGAAAGATGAAACTAAAAAAGAAAATAAAATAAATATAAGTATAGAAAGTGATAAAGAATTTATGAATATAATTATAGAAGATAATGGAGTAGGTATGGATAAAGATGTTTTAAATAATGTTAGTGAAATGTTTTTTACTACTAAAAAAAGAGGTAGTGGCCTAGGTGTTAGTTTATCTAAAGAAATAATAGAACAACATAATGGTACTATAGTGTATAATTCAGTCAAAGGAGAAGGTACAAGAGTAACAGTAACTTTACCTAAAGAGATAAATATGGGATAATATTATTGAAGTGATAATATGTGGAATATTGAAGAAATAAAAAAAGAAGTAAAAGAAAATTTATCAGAATATAGATATAATCATTGTCTTAGAGTAATGGAAGAAGCATCATCTTTAGCTAAACACTATCATGCTAGTGAAAGTGAGATTTTAAAGTGCGAGTTGTGTGGCTTAACCCATGATTTATGTAAAGAATTATCTCCTTTAGAAAATGAAAAAATTATAAAGGAATATAATCTACCTAAGGAATTATTATTAAAAGAAAATAAAAATATAGTTCATGGATTTATAGCTTCCGTTATTGTTAAAGAAAAATATAATTTTACTGATAATATGGTTTTAGCTATTAGATATCATACTACAGGCTATCCTAATATGGATTTATTAGGCAAAATTGTTTATTTAGCAGATAAGATTGAAAAAGGAAAAAATTATCCTGGTATTCTAGAAGAAAGAGATCTAGCTTACAAAAATATTGATAAAGCAATTATATTATGTCTTAAGAATCAAATAAAGAATATAAAAGAAAAAAATAAGACTATTAACCCTAAAGCTTATGAGACTTTACATTATTTACAAGAAGAAGTGTAAGTAATTGCAATTATTTGTAAATAATGCTACAATTTATTTAGCTTAAGGAAAGGCAGTGGTGTTTTACTATGAATGATAATAAAGGTAAAGAAATTATTAAGAATACTCCTACTGAAGCTCCAAAACCTACTAAGGATAACAACGGTATGAAAAAGAAATTAATGAGAATTATGTTAATAGTAGTAGGAGTTTTAGTATTAATATTAATTGTTATATTAATAGTATCTTTAGTAACTGGTGGTAATAAAAGTTATGAAGAAATAGAAGAAGACTTAAGAAATGCTGCTATGGAATATTATGAAGTTCAAAGCGGTCTACTACCAGAGGAAGAAGGAGAAACAGTTACTGTTAGAGCTAGTGCTTTAGCAGAAGCTGGTTATATGGATCCTTTAAGTGAACTTCGTGAAGGCGAAAGTTGTAGTGGTAGAGTAGAAGTAACTATGATAAATGACAATTTAATCTATACACCATACCTTGACTGTGGGGATAATTATACTACCAAGGAATTATATAAAGCTGTTTTAGAACAAGGAATAGTTACCTCTGGTAATGGTTTATATCAAATGAATGGTGAAACAGTTTACCGTGGTGATGATGTTAATAACTATGTTAGCTTAGATAATCAATTGTTTAGAATTGTTAAAGTTACTTCTGATAATAAACTATTATTAATCTTAAATGAACCAATATCAACTTTATCATCATATTATGATGATAGATATAATCCAGATAGACTATTTAATAGTGGTTTTAATGATTATAGAGTTAGTAGAGTTTATGAATATCTAGATAATCTTTATAATAATAAAATTGATATTGATTATAGATTATTAAGTAATAATGATAAAGAAAAATTAACAACTTTTAACTTATGCATAGGTAAGCGTACTCCATCTGATACAGCTAAAGATAATACTATAGAGTGTGCAGATGTTTTAGAAAATCAAATGATAGGTTTATTAACTGCCAGTGATTATATGAATGCTTCATTAGATGCTAATTGTTTAGCAACTATTGATAAGAGCTGTCAAAACTATAATTATTTAAGATTAAAAGAAACAGAATGGTGGTTATTAACTGGTAATTCGCTTAACAATTATGAAGCTTATGTAATTAAAGGTAATGGTTATATAGATTTAAATACTACATCTGGATATAAAAGAATAAGACCAACAATTATGTTAAATAACAATGTTATGATTAAATCTGGTAGTGGAAGTGCATCTAATCCATTTATTTTGAAATAACTAAAGAATGGAGAAACAAACCTATGAAAATCGGCATTATTTCCATCAATATGTATTCAAAATATTTAAACTTTGCATGTCCGTTACATACTTTTGCATTTCAACAATTCTTATTAAAGAAAGGATATAAATCTACAGTAATTAATTATCAACCCATTTATTTTAATGGCTTTGATATGGAACATCCTTATACTTATTATAAAAACTGTTTAAAGAAGTTAAAAAAAGGTAATCCTTTAAAAGTAAAGAAGATAAAAGATTATGAACAAAAGAAAAATGACTTTAAAAAAATATATAAGGAACGAGAAATAAGATACAATAAATTTCAAGACTTTATCGATAATAATTATCTTAAAACAGAAAAATGTTATAACTCTGCTTCTTTAGAAGTAGAGTCTTTAGATTTTGACTGCTATATTTGTGTTACAGATGTAATATGGAAAAATGAACCCCATGAAGGATTTGACAGAGGATTCTTTCTAGGTAGTAGTTGTATGGAAAATAAATTAAAAATATCTTATTCTGCAAGTAGAGGGGTTAATTTTGCAAAGACCGAAGAAGAACAAAAAGAATTCTTTAAATATATTAATGATATTGATTGTATATCAGTAAGAGAAGAAAGTTTAAAGAGATATATTGAAGAAAATTCTAATAAGAAAGCAAATGTAGTACTAGATCCTGTTTTATTACATAATGAGGACTTTTGGAATAAGTATATAAAAAAGCCTAAAGAAAAAGAATATTTATTTTTATATTATGTAGTTGAGAAAGCAACTGATACAATAGAAGAAGCTATTAAGTTTGCAGAAAAGAATGATTTAACTATTATAGAAGTAACAGATAGACCATTAAAATATGGAAGAGTACCTAAAAATAGTAAAGTAAAACATAAATATTTATATGATATAGGATTAGAAGAATGGTTAGGCTATATAAAATATGCAAGCTATATATTTACAAATTCATTCCATGGTTGTTGTTTTAGTATTATATTTAAAAAGAACTTCTTTGTTGGTAAAAGAAATGGTGATAAAGTAACACATTTATTGGAAATATTTAATCTATCAAATCGTTATTTTAATAATAATTTAGAAGTTTTATCTAGTAATCCATCTATTGATTATGATAATGTCTATAAAATATTAGATGAAAAGAAAAGTATATCAGAAAATTTTATTATAGAAGCAGTTAATAAAAAAGTAAGAAAAGAAAAAGATTATAGTAAAGATAAGAAAAATCAAAAATATAAGATGATATATATTAGCAAAAAAAGAAGTAGTTTAAATGACAAAGTTAATAATATAGAAAGTTATGAGGTAGAAGAAAAACAATTAAACAATGGAGAAAATCCTCTTCTCCCTAATATGTTTAAAAGTAATAAATATATCTTTTCACATTGGATTATTTATATTCTAATCGATAAAGATTGGTTTTATTATACAAAAGATAAGAATTTAATAAATGTAAAAGATTATAAAGAAGAAGAACTGTATAGATTCTCAAGTAATGATTTTATTCCTTATTTTCCTGTAAATGGAATAAAAAAAGTAGTTGCAGAAGCTATATGGGAATCTAATTAATCTAGACAACAACAAGTTTACTGTGGTAGAATGTAAGTATAAAAGATAGGAAACAGAAGGGAAGTAATAGATATGACTAATTTTAATTATCAGGATAAAATAATTCGTCAATTCTGGGGTAAATTAATTCGTCAATCTACATTTGAAGAAGATATGTTTACAATATGTTACCTGGGGGGGGGGCAGTTTAGTAAATATTTAAGTAATAAAATTACTTTCTTTCATAGTGTAAAAAGAATAGAGTAAGAGATTATTCTATTCTTTTTTGTGTGTAATAATGGAAGGAGTAAGAAGATGAAAAAGATATTATTAGAAACAAGCTTTAGTAAAATTTATATGATAGTAATGATTATAATAACCCTATTAATATTAGGAGGCTATTTTTCATATGCGATGTTTACAGTTACAAAAGAAAAAGAAAATGCTATAAGTATAGTAACAGGTAATTTAACTTATGAATTAAAAGTAGATGAAGAAGAAGGAAATACCTTAACAGTACCATCTAATAGTAGAAAAGATTTTATAGTAACTTTATCTAACCCTAATAATAGAGTAGGAAGATTTAACTTTTATTATGAAGGAAGTTTACCTGATGGAGTAGATATAGGGTATATAGAAAAAGAAGAAGTAAATACACCACCATCTAGTACAGGAATAAATTTAGAGAAAGTAGATACAACAGGAAGTAGTAATACTTATATAGTAAGAGTATCAAATACTACAGAAAGTGAAATAAGTATAGAATTAGGAGTAAGTGTAGGCTTAGATTATAATGATTTAGAATTACCAGAAAACGGACACTTACTAAGAAAGATAACATCAACAGGAACTGTAAGTGAAGTAATAGAAGATGATATTATGAATAGATTAAATTATGAAGATTCTGAACAGACCTTTGTAACGGGAAGTAATCCTTACAATTACATTTGGTACTCTGGTAAGTTATGGAGAGTAGTATCAATAGATCCAAGTGATAATAGTGTAAAGTTAGTAACTCAGTGGAATATAAGTGCAATTCCCTATGACAATGATAGTAGTGCTTTTGAAGGAAGTTATATGGAAGAATGGTTAAATGATACAACAGTAGATGGTTTTCTATATAATTTAAGAAATCCAGAAGAATTTATCAAGATGGATAGTAAATGGAATGCCAGTATGGTTGTTGATGGTAAACTACCAAGTGAGGAAGAAGGTGGGACCATAGTAGAAGATGCCGTAGGACTTTTAAATGTTTACGAATATAATATGAGTGGAAATTCAAATGGGTATTTAAAAAGTAATCTTTATTTTAGAACTTTAACTCCGTCATCAATATCAAATATTATAAATGTTAATAGTGGTGGTGACGTATCGAATAATAGTTCGAACTATAGTATTGGAATAAGACCTATGATAAATTTAAAACCCGAAATAAAAATAGTATCAGGAGATGGAAGCAAGGAAAATCCATATAGATTAGAAGGAGATAATGATACTAATCTATTAGGTACACTACTAAATACAAGATACAGTGGGGAATATATAACTTTTGGAACAGGAGAAAACAATCTATATAGAATAGTAAGTCATGAAATAGATGGGTTAACTAAGATAACAAGTGAAGAGCCATTAAAAGAAAATGGAAAATTTAAAACTATGGTTTTTGGAGATAGTGTAAATTATTCAAGTGCAAATACAATAGGAAGCTTTCTTAATGGAGAATATTTAACTAATGGAGAATATTTAACAAATGAACAAGTTAATATGATAGAAGATAATACTATTTGGTATTTAGGAACAGTAGGTTTAAGATCAAGTTATAGGCTAGCAAAATTTACAGATGAAAATATGAGCAATTTGATATCTAATACAACAATATCAAAGGTTGGCTTATTAAGATTAGGAGAATTAATGTCGGGACAATTTAACTATTCAATTCATAATGTAAATTATTGGTATTTAACCTCGCATAATAACATTAATGCAAACTATATTGGTAAAGTAGGTGATTCCTGGTACAATTCTTTAAGTAATGAATATGCTATTAAACCATCTCTAAATCTAAAATCTAATGTCATAATAACAAGTGGTGATGGGACAAAGCAAAATCCATTTCAAATTGAACTAGCAAGCTAAGAAGAGATTAAACTTTCTCTTCTTTTTTGTATAAATATTATTTTTTAGAACAGTATATTATTAGGTGATAATATGACTAATAAAAAATATGATGCTTTAGTAAAGAAACATACTCCTAAAGAAAATAAAGCTAAATATGCTTTAATTGCCTTTCTAGTAGGAGGTACTTTAGGACTATTTGGAGAAGTTTTAATTAGGATTTATATAATGTTATTTGATGTATCTAGAAATGATGCTTCTACTTATATGATTATAACTTATATCTTCTTTGCATCTCTTTTTACAGCCTTAGGCTTCTTTGATAAGTTAGTGGCAAAAGCTAAAGCAGGTCTTTTAATACCAATAACAGGTTTCGCTCATTCCATGACTAGTGCCGCTCTAGATTATAAAAATGAAGGACCAATCTTTGGTGTTGGTAGTAATGTCTTTAAACTAGCAGGTTCTGTTATTTTCTATGGAGTAGTATCCGCTTGGTTCTTTGGACTTATTAGATATTTATGGGAGGTTTTATCATGATACTAAATTTTAGAAATGTATACTTAGATAATGCAAGTACAGTTTGTGGCCCTTATGAAGCGAAAGGACCACTATCAAAAAACTTTGATAAGAAATATACTGATGATTTATATTGTAAAGAAAAGTCCTTTGAGAAAGCTGAAATAAGATTACTTGAAGATAGTATAAAGATATTACTAAAAAAAACTAAACTAACGTCTAAAGATATAGACCTAGTAATTGCAGGTGACCTCTTAAATCAAATAACATCATCATGCTATGGAGCCTTAAATCTTAAAAGTCCTTTTCTTGGTATTTATACAGCATGTGCTACTAGTATAGAAGGATTATTAATAGGAGCGACTTTTATCGATAGTGGTAAAGTAAATAATGCTTTAATATCTTGTTCATCTCATAATATGTCAAGTGAAAAACAATTTAGAAATCCTACTGAATATGGTTCTCCTAAACCTATGACTGCAACCTTTACTGCTACAGGAGGTGCTAGTGCACTTTTATCTAATAAACCTAGTAAAATAAGAGTTGTTAATGGACTTATTGGAACAATAGTAGATTTTAATCAAAAAGATGCCTTTAATATGGGAGCCGCTATGGCAGGAGCAGCAGCAGATACCCTATATAAATACTTAAAAGAAACTAATACTAAGGCAAGTGATTATGATTTAATACTTACAGGAGACTTAGGTAAATATGGTAAAGAAATACTAAAAGACTTAATGCTTAATGAATATAATATAGATTTATCTAAAAACTATAATGACTGTGGAACAATGCTCTATGATTTAGAAGAACAAAAAGAAGTAATGGCAGGAGGAAGTGGTCCCGTATGTTCTGCTTTAGTTAATTATAGTACTATTTTAAAAGACCTTATGAATAACAAATATAAAAAAGTCTTACTAATCGCAACAGGAGCCTTATTTTCTCCAATAATGCTTTATCAAAAAGAAAATATTCTATCTATTGCCAATTTAATATGTTTGGAGGCGATATAATGTACTTTATTAATTCATTTTTATTCTGTGGAATAGTTTGTTTAATCGCAGAGTTAATACTTGATAATACTAAACTAACTCCAGGCCATATAACCGCTATCTTTGTATGTGTAGGTTCAGCCCTTGATGCCTTTTCTATCTATGACTTCTTTATTGCAAAAGTAGGAGGAGGAGCCTTACTTCCTATAACAAGCTTTGGTCATTCTCTAATTCATGGAGCCTTACTTGCCGCTGAATCTCATGGCATAATAGGTTTGTTAATGGGCATCTTTGATCTTACTGCCGCCGGAATAACAGCAGCGATTATCTTTACCTTTGCCTTTACTTTAATTTTTAAAGCAAAAGATTAGAAATAGTAAATAATAATAGTAGGAGGTACTAATTATGAAGATACTCTTAATACTATTATTATTTTTTTCTTGGGTAAATGTTTCTGCCCAAACCATAACTACACCTTATCTAAAGGTAGGAGAAGTTAATGCTAATTATCAAGCTAAGGATAATGAGAAAATAGAGAAAGTTACTTATTATAAAGAAGAAAAGATAGATAAAGAATTTAAATATTTAGAAGAATGTAATCTTGAATATCCTCTTAAAAGTAATGAAGTAACTTATGGAGAATATACTAACTATAGTAAAGAAAAACTTAATGATAAAAGACTAGATGAAGATATCAAAACTATCTATTATTATAAAGATTTAAAGAAAATAGATAACTTAACTATTAGTAATATAGATAATCTTTTAATTACAAAGATAACTTTAAAATATAAAGATAAAACTATTTATGAAGGTAATAACTACAATATTAAGTTATCTAAAAAATATAGCCCTGAGTTTCTAGAGTTAGAAGTAACATGCTTTTTAAATCAAGGAGATAGAAAAGGAAACTTTGTAATAGAAAGCTCTAATTATATTAAAGATAAAATAACTATAACTAAAAAAGGCTATAGTAAGATAAAACTTAAGTTAATAAATCATTTAACTAAGACTCTTTATGATGAAAAAGTCTTAAGTAAATCTAATATAGAAGATAAATTTTATATAAAAGTTATTTCTAAAGAAAAGTTATATCGTTATCGTAAGAAGTACTACAAATGCTATAAAGATGATAATATAACTGATACTTTAGTTCATAATGGTTATAAAGTTATAGATACTATTAATAAGTATTATCTATATCGAAAAGAGACAATAGAAGTATATGATGATATAACCCTATCTAATTACTTAGATTTATCTAAAGTAATAAAGAAAAGTACTATTCCTCTTAGTAAGTTAGAGTTTAACTATTCTAATACATGTTCTAAAACTATTTTAACTATTAAGTATCAAGACTTTAAAGAAAATATAGATATTACTTTTAATTGTAATGATTATCCTAAAAGTAAAGTACATAAAGGTAAAACTAAGTCTCTTACAAGAGGAATATTTGGTATTTTATTTAAAACGCTAATCTTTGCGAATTTTGTAGGTTGAAATTAATAACTACTTCTGTCGAAAGCCTTGTTAATTAAGTAAATTTTATTTATTCTTAAGACAAGAAAGGATAGATACTATGACAGAAGAAGCTTTAAGATATGTTGGTTTAGTTAGAAATATTACTAGTAAATATAATTTTAGAAGTGATTATGATGATTTATTTCAAGCAGGAATGTTAGGCTTACAAACTGCATTACAAAAGTATGATGCAAAAAGAGAGACAAGCTTTACAGATTATGCTTATTTGTGGATAAAAGGAGAGGTCTTAAAAACCATAAATAATGATTATGGGATTCATGTCTCGACTGATACTTATAAGTTAAGTAAAGAGATTAAAGAAACAAGAGAATATTTATCTCAAAACTTAGGAAGAGAACCTACTACTTTTGAAATTTCTTATATGCTAGGAGAGCCAGAAGAAAAAATAGTAAGTGTTATGAATGCTGTTACAACTCCTTATAGTCTAGATAATAATTATTTAGATGATGACTATAATTTATATAATAAAATCGCTCTTATTGAAAAAGGTTATGATGTAGGAGTACTAGACTTAAAAGAAGCGATTAATGGACTTGAAGAAAGTGAAAGAGAATTAATAATGTCAAGATACTATCAAGATATGACTCAAAAAGAAACAGCAGAGTCTCTTGGTATGTCTCAAGTTCAAGTAAGTAGAAAGGAGAGTAAGGTATTAGAAAAGCTTAGAACAAAAATTTTTTAAAAAAGTATGAATTTTTAAAATTGGTCCTATTTTTAGGGATCAATTTTTAATTTTCTCTAGACGAATTTATAAAATTGACCCCTGCTTTTAACTGAATTTACAAAATCATCTTTTTGCATTAATTTTCCTTCCATGCTAGAGTTGTAGGCATCTGTGCAGACAAATTATTTATTATGGAGGAATTAAATGAAAAAAGAAGAAAAGAAAAAAGAATTCTTTACACTTTTATCTGACACAACATTTAAAAAAATGTTTAAAGATGAAGATAGTAGATTCTTTTATGAAAAATTAATTAAATATTATTCTAAATTAGATTTAGAAGGGTATCAATTATATGATAATGAGATAAATAGTGGAAATGTTGCAAGAGATTATAGACTAGATGTCTTATTAAAGAAAGATAGAGATTTTATTATAATAGAAATGAATAAAGATGTATCAGAAAGAGTCTTAATTAAAAATAGAATGTATCTCTTTAGTATAGCTGGTGGTGGCTTAGAAAAAGGAGAAGATTTTGTTAAGATGAAAACAGTTCTAATTAATTTTAATAATAGTCTCTATAAGATAAACCCAGATGCAATTAATGTTGATTATACTTTAAGAAATGAAAAATATAATGATGTAATAGATGATATTAAAATACATAATATTTATCTTGAAAGTCTAAAAAATGTAAGATATAATGGAAGTAACGAAGAAGAAACATTTATGGCAATGATGGTAGCAGATTCATATGAAGAAATGAGAGAGATTGCAAATGGATGTGAGGAGGCGTTATATATCGTGGATAAGTTAGAAAGACTAAATGAAGAAGATAAATTTAGAACAGATTATAATGTAGAATTAGTTAGAAGAAAAGAAATAAACTCAGCAAGACTTGATGGCTATGATGCTGGTGCTAAAGATAGAGAAAAAGAAATTGCTAAAAATCTCCTTAATATAGGTATATCTAAAGAAGATATAATAAAAGCAACAGGTTTAAGTGAAGAAGAGTTAGAGAACTTAACTGACTAAATATTACAAAACTGATAGATACGTTTTATCAGTTTTTTGATGTATTTCTTTAAGTTTTAATGTATAATAAATGTAGTTATAGAGGTGAGTTATGAGCATATATGATTTAACCATAGAGGAATTAACAGACTATTTCTTAAAAAATGAAGATAAAAAATACTATGCGCTAGAGCTTTTTGCATGGCTTTATTCTAAAGAAAAGAGAATTACTTCTTTTGATGAAGCGACTAATTTAAAAAAAGAAACTAGAGAAAGATTAAAAAAAGATTTTAATATTTCTAATATTGATATAGTTACAGTTGAGTCTAGTAAAGATGTTAAAAAATATTTATTTAAACTTAATGATAATGAACATATTGAAGCGGTTTTAATGAACCATGATTATGGTAATAGCCTTTGTATTTCTAGCCAAGTTGGCTGTAATATGGGATGTAAATTTTGTGAATCAGGTAGACGTAAGAAAGTAAGAAATTTAAAAACAAGTGAAATGGTAGAACAAATATTAAAAGTAGAAAGTGATGCTAACTTAAGAATTAGTCACGTCGTTATTATGGGAATAGGAGAACCATTTGATAACTATGATAATGTTTGTAACTTTATTAGAATAATAAATCATCCTAAAGGACTTAATATAGGAGCAAGACATATAACAGTATCAACTTGTGGACTTGTTCCTAAAATACTAGAGTTTGCTAATTTCCCTTATCAAGTAAATCTTGCTATTAGCTTACATGCTCCAAATGATAAGATAAGAGAAAAACTAATGCCTATATCAAAAGTATATAAAATAGAAGATTTGATGAAAGCTATTAAGGTTTATTTAGAAAAGACTAATCGTCGTGTAACTTTTGAATATATTATGCTAAATGGTATTAATGATAGTGCTGATAATGCCAAAGAATTAGCTAGATTATTAAAAGGAATAAATGCCTATGTTAATTTAATACCATATAATGAAACAGAAGCTTTACAATTTATTAGAAGTAACCCTTTAACAATTGCTAAGTTTTATGATATACTAAAGAAAAACAATATTACAGTTACAATTAGGCGAGAATTTGGTGGTGCTATAAGTGCTGCTTGTGGACAGCTTAGAAGTAAGAAGGAGGACATATGAAATCGTTTTATTTAACTGATGCAGGAAAAGTTAGGGATCATAATGAAGATAGTGTCTTAATAGTACATAACAGTGATAATGATACGCTTATGGCTATCGCTGATGGTATGGGGGGACATAGAGCAGGAGAAGTAGCATCATCTATTGCCATTACTCATTTAGCTAAAGCATTTAATGAGAATTTTCATAATATGAGTAAGATGGACGCTGTTAATTTTTTACGAGATAGTGTTAACGAAATAAATGATAGCATTTTTAGGCATGAGAAAACTCATCCAGAAAGCAAGGGAATGGGAACTACTCTAGTAACTGCTATCATTACTAAAGATTATATTTTATTTGGTAATATTGGAGACTCATCAGGTTTTGTTATGAAAGATAATAAATTACATAAGGTAACATATGACCATACATTAGTAAATTTATTAGTATCAGCAGGCGAATTAACTAAAGAAGAAGCAAAAGATCATCCCAAGAAAAACGTTTTAATGAAAGCTTTAGGAGCAAATGACCCTATTGATATAGATATATTTGATTGTGATATGGAAATAGATGCTATTCTTTTAGCAAGTGATGGCCTTACTAATATGTTAGAAGAAGAATCTATTGAAAAAGTTCTTTTAGGTGAAGGAGATATTGAAGATAAGGTAATTAAACTAATTAGAAAAGCTAACAATAGAGGAGGCACTGATAATATTTCAGTAGCATACTTAATTTTAGGAGAAGGTGAAGAATAATGGTTACAAAGGGGCAAAAAATTAATGATCGTTATGAGATAATTAAGTCAATAGGCGAAGGTGGTATGGCAAATGTCTATCTTGCATATGACACAATATTAGATAGAAATGTTGCTATTAAAGTATTAAGAGGAGACCTTGCAAATGATGAAAAATTTGTAAGACGTTTTCAACGTGAAGCCCTATCAGCTTCAAGTCTTTCTCATCCTAATATTGTCGCTATGTATGATGTAGGAGAAGATGATGGCTTATATTATATTGTTATGGAGTATGTTGAAGGCAAAACTTTAAAACAACTTCTAAAAAAACGTGGTAGCCTAACTCTATCAGAAGCAATTGATATTATGCTTCAATTAACTGATGGTATGGCTCATGCCCATGACTCATATATTGTTCATCGTGATTTAAAACCACAAAATATCATGATAGAGGATGATGGTCAAATAAAAATAACTGACTTTGGTATTGCTATGGCTTTAAATTCAACCCAATTAACCCAAACAAACTCTGTTATGGGCTCAGTACATTATCTTCCACCTGAACAAGCTGCTGGTAAAGGAACTACTATTAAAAGTGATATTTATTCTATGGGTATTATTTTCTATGAACTATTAACAGGAGAATTACCATTCAAAGGAGATAGTGCTGTTGAAATAGCTTTAAAGCAAATGAAAGAGCCTTTACCTGATGTTCATAAATTAAATAATGATATACCTCAAAGCATTGAAAATATTATTTTAAAATCAACTGCTAAAAATCCTAAAAATAGATATGATGATGCTAAGAGTATGCATAATGACTTACTAACTGCATTAAATGATGATAGAATAAATGAAGAACCATATGTATATCCATATCCTGAAAATGAAGTTGATGAAACTACAAAAATAATGAAACCAATTAGTGAAGATGATGAAGAAGGAATCGCAACACCAATAACAGATGAAAAGACAAAAAAATCAAATAAATTAATTATTGCTTTATCAATAATTGCTGGTGTTATCATCATCGCTTTAATCTCTGTTTTCTTTATAATACCTGCTTTAACTGCCGAATCTGATGTAGAAGTACCTGATGTTAGTGGTATGACTGTAAAGCGTGCTACTAATGAATTAGAAGATGCTGGACTTAAAGTTAATAGTGAAGTAGAAGAAGTAAGTAGTGATGAAGTAAAAGAAGATAGAGTTGTTAGAACAGACCCAAGAAGTGGTAGAACTGTTAAAGAAGGAACAGAAGTAACTCTTTATGTATCAACAGGAGTTGAGACTCACACCTTAGAAAACTACATAAATATGGATGTAGGCGAAGCAAGAAATTTATTAGAAGATATGGGACTTACTGTAACTATAGAGGAAATTGAACCGGATTCTACTACATGTTCTGTTATAGGACAAAATCTTGTTATTTCTCAATCACTTGATGAAGGTAGTGAAGTAGCATCAGGTGATACTATCACATTAACAGTATTACAAGATATTACTTTCCCAGATTGGTATTTAAAAACAGAAGCTGAAGTAACTGCTTGGGCTAATAATGCTTGTGTAACAGTAACAACGGAATACCAAGATACAACTGATACTAATATGGCTGGTAAAGTAATTACTCAGTCACGTCCAAATGGATCAACAGTTAGAAGTAATGATAGTGTAACTATTACTATAGGTAGATTAGTAGAGTCTAATGAAGATGAAACGCCACCAGTTGAAGAAGACTCTAATAATGAAAATAATAATTCTAATTCCAATCAACCTAGCACTCAAGGGGAGTAAATATGCAAGGACAAATTATTAAAATAAGTAGTAATAGACATGTTGTATATAATAATGGAAAAAAGTATAATACTATTCCAAGAGGTAAATTTAGAAAAGATAAAATAATACCTAAAGTCGGTGATTATGTTAGATTTAATGATAAAACTTTAGTAATAGAAGAAATATTGCCAAGGAAAAACACATTTAATAGACCTATGGTAAGTAATATTGATAGAGCCTTTATCATTACAAGTCTAGTTAATCCTGACTTTTCTTTAGGTTTATTAGATAAATTTATCGCTCACATGGAACTTAATAATGTAGATATTGTTATCTGTCTAACTAAAACTGATTTAGTTGATAAAGAAAACTTTAAAAAAATAAAAGAGATAATGGTATATTATACTAATATAGGGTATATAGTAATTACTAATAAAGACTTAGATGAAATAAAGAATCTTATTAAAGATAATACTAATGTCTTTATAGGGCAAACAGGAGCAGGTAAAAGTACTCTTTTAAATAAATTAAATCCTGATTGGAATTTAAAAACAGGAGAAGTATCTCTTGCCCTAGGTAGAGGACGACATACGACTAGAAATGTAGAACTATATGACTTTTTAGACGGTAAAGTCTTAGATACCCCAGGCTTTTCAGCTTTAGATCTTTCTATTTATAAAAAAGAAAATATAAAATATGCTTTTAAAGAATTTTCTAATTACACTTGTCCTTTTAAAGATTGTTCCCATACAAAAGAGGAAGAGTGTAGTATTAAAAAAGCAGTGAATGATGGAGAAATTCTTAAGAGTAGATATGAAAGCTATTTAAAATTCTATGAGGAGGCGATTAAATGATAAGTGCATCTTTTCTAACTAGTAAAGATATCCCCAAAACTTTAGCAGAATTAAATGATACAGATGTTGATTTTATCCATGTAGATGTTATGGATGGTAAATATGTAGAAAATAAATCATTACCATTTAAAGAGATGAAGCATATATATAAGTTTACAGATAAAAGATTAGATGTTCATTTAATGGTTGAGTCACCTAGTAAATACATTAAAGATTATGCTAGTTTAAATACTGAATATATATCTATTCATTTAGATACTTTAGAAAATACTATTAGTAATTTAAAATTAATAAAAAGTTATGGAATAAAATCAGGTATCGTTTTAAATCCCGATGATAAAGTATCAGAACTTATCCCTTACTTGCCTTATATTGATTTAATATTAGTAATGGGAGTAATACCTGGTAAAGGTGGACAAAAATTTATAGAATCCACCTCTGATAAATTAAAAGAGTTAAATGTATTAAAAAAAGAATATAAAGAGTTTGCCATTAAAATAAGTGTAGATGGTGGTGTCACAGATATAATTGCTAAAAGAATAAATAACTTAGTTGATATAATGGTAAGTGGTGCTTATATAACTAATAGTAATGATTACCAAAAGCAAATTAATAGTTTACGCTTTTAAAGTTAAATGTTATAATTAACTTAGAATAGGAGGGAGTTTTATGGATAATAAAGATGATAAAAATATAAATTCTAATAATAAAGAAGAAATTAATAAAGTAGATACTCCACAAGTAATAACTCCAACATCAAATGAAGCTAATAAAGCTAATGAAGATAATACAACTAAAGTAGAAGAAACGAAAGAAACTAAAGAAGTAGATAAAAAAGTAATAGAAAATAAAGAACAAATTCCAACTGCTGCTAAAATAGAAGAAAATACTACTGGTAAACAAAAGAAAGGACATCCTGTATTTTTAGTATTACTATTAGTATTCCTTTTCGCTTTCGTATATTTCTTACCAGATATAACAGCATATATTACTGATTATATGAATGAAAAGAATGGAACAAATGAATTAAAAAGCGGTACTATGAATTGTACTTTTAGTAACTCAACTGACAATATAGATTATACGTATGATTTAAGTTTTAAATATGAAAAAAACAGATTAAAGAGTAGTAGAATGACTACAACTAATAGATTAGCAGATACTGCTACAGATAGTAGTATTTTAACAGAAAGAGAAAATTCTTGTGAATTACTTAAAACAGTCTTAGATGAAAATAATATTGGTATGACTGCTGATTGTAGTGTAAGTGCTGCTGTTCAAATAACTACCCAGAATATAGATTATGAAGAATTAGATATGGACTTTATTACTTCTAATATTACTGAGTTTGAGGGATTTTATCCAGAGTATGAATTAAATCAAAGTGTAACTACTATTGAACAAGAACTAGAAAATAGCGGTTATACTTGTGAAAGAAATGAACAATAGAAAGAAGGAAAAGAAATGAAAAAAATAAAGACTAACAGTAGTTTACAAATAGTTACCTGGGGGGGGGCAGTTTAGTAGAAATTTAGTTACTTTCTTTCATTATGACTTAAAAGAATAGAGGTTAATTCTATTCTTTTTTAGGTATAATAATGAAAGGAGTAAAAGTAATGAAAGATAAGAATAAAAAAGTAACAGTAGTAATTATAAGTGTTTTAATAGTACTAATATTATTATTAGCATTAACTTATGCTTATTTTAGAACAGAGTTATTTGGTAGTGAAGAGATAGTAAAAGTAGGAACATTAGATTTAGTACTAGATGAGACAAGTGAAGGGATAAGTTTAGATAATGCAGTAGGTATAAGTGTTAGTGAAGGATTATCTTTAGAAGGCTCTACCTTTGAGTTAAGAAACAATGGTAATAAGGCTGTAGATTATACAATTTACTTAGATGATAATACTATAGATGATATTGATATAAGAATAGATGATAAGTATTTAAAGTATAACTTAACTAAAAATAATATAAATAATGGAGCATCTCTATTAACAAGTATAAAAAGTAATTCAAGTAGAGTCTTGGATAGTGGAACCATAGAAGGAGACTCTACTAATAAATATAATTTGAAACTTTGGATAACAGATGAGGTAGATGGTAATTATAGTGGCCAAGTATTTAGTGGAAAGTTAAGAGTAGAAGTAAGCCAAGAAAGAGTAAAACCTAATGAACCAAAATTAGATAATAATATGATTGCTGTTACATATAATGGTACTAACTGGGTTAAAACAGATAAAGATAATAATTGGTATAATTATGATGAATTAAAATGGCCTAATGCTGTAACTGTTAGTAGTGCTACAAGAGATACATATCTAAATGCATCTAATGGAACAGTAATAAATATGGATGATATAGAAACAATGTGGGTATGGATACCTAGGTATAGTTACAGTATAGGAAGTGAAGATGGAACAAATTATTATGGAAAGCAAGGAGAGTATTTAGATAATATACCAACTAGATTATCACCAGGTGAGATAGATATAAAGTTTATTGATACTGATACTAAAGAAAAAGGAAGTGCAAAATACCTAGTAAGTGAAGGAATAAAAGATAACAGTTGGTATACCCCAGATGCTTTTACTTTTGGAGATGTGGAGCTTTCTGGAATATGGGTAGGAAAGTTTGAAACAAGTAGTAGTAATCCTTCTCTTAGTAGTGGTGGAGGCAATACTACTAGTCTAGATCCAATGATAAAACCAAATGTAACAAGTTGGAGGAATATAAATGTAAGTAATGCTTTCCATGTAAGTTTAAAAATGAATGATGAAGGAAATAGATACGGTTTTACTGAAAATATTGATGCTCATATGATGAAGAATAGCGAGTGGGCTGTAGTTAGTTACCTTAGTCAATCAAAATATGGAAAGTTAGGAAATACTAATTTTAATGGTGCGAAAAAAGAGATATATCAAAATAAAAGTAATCGATATATAACAGGTTGTAGTTATGGAAGTATAAGTAATGGAAATACAGATTATGGCTGTCAATATACTTATGATATAGATATAAATGGAACAGGTGCAAGTACAACAGGAAATATCTATGGTGTATATGATATGAGTGGTGGTGCTTCTGAGTATGTAATGGGTAATTATAATGATGAAGTAGGGAGTAGTGGCTTTGAAATTATGCCAGAGTCAAAGTATTATGATAAATATACAAGTGATACAGTGAGTGATGCTTGTAATGGGAACTTATGCTTATCACATGGGTTTGAAAGCAATAATTGGTATAGTGATAATGAATTAAATAATTTTCCTAATGTTTGGTTATTAAGAGGTGGTAGAACTAATAATGATAATGTTGCAGGAATATTTTCAATTATGACAACATCGGTTAATGGTGGAAGTTTTACAGATCATTCTTTTCGCCTTGTTTTAAGTATTAATAATTAAATATACTTATAGTAAAATTTGACATAAAGAATGTAAATTTTGAGTTTAGGTAAAAATAAAACTTGACAAAGAAAAAGTGAAAATGTGTT
>CAMMWS010000002.1:0-65831 GCA_946500695.1 uncultured Mycoplasmatota bacterium
TTTAAGAATACAACCATACGAGGTACTCCAACTTGACGTGATAATAGGATATGTTCACGAGTTTGAGCCATAGCTCCATCTGTAGCAGCAATTACAAGAATTGCACCATCCATTTGAGCAGCACCAGTAATCATGTTTTTAACATAGTCAGCATGTCCTGGGCAGTCAACGTGAGCATAATGACGTTTTTCAGTTTGGTATTCTACGTGTGCAGTATTAATTGTAATACCACGTTCTCTTTCTTCTGGAGCTTTATCAATGTTTGCATAATCTGTAAAATCAGCCCATGCAGGGTTTTTATCATGTAAACATTTAGTAATAGCTGCAGTTAAAGTAGTTTTACCATGATCTACGTGTCCAATTGTACCAATGTTAACATGTGGTTTTGAACGATCAAATTTTTGTTTTGCCATATTTTTTCCTCCTCTTTTTTTATACAATTTATATTTTATCTAACAATTACTAAATTTGCAACTGTTTAGAACTAATTTTATAGAGTTTCTTTATTAATTTCCACTCTTTTTAATAATTTCTTCAGCAATATTTTTAGGTACTTCTTCATAATGATCAAATGTCATAACGAAATTACCTCTACCTTGAGTATTACTACGTAAGTTAGTAGCATAACCAAACATCTCAGAAAGTGGAACCATTGCTGATAATTTAACCACATTTCCAAGTGACTCTTGTCCTAGTGGACGACCACGACGACTAGTTAAGTCTCCCATAACGTTACCGAAGTATTCATCAGGTGTAGTAACATCAACTTTCATGATTGGTTCAAGAAGTACTGCTTGACATTTATTCTTAGCTTCTTTTAAAGCCATAGACGCTGCAATCTTAAATGCCATTTCACTAGAATCAACATCATGGTAGCTTCCATCAAATAATGTTGCTTTAATATCAATCATAGGATATCCTGCTAAAATACCAGTTTGCATAGCTTCTTGTAATCCCTTATCAACAACAGGTATATATTCACGAGGAACAACACCGCCTACGATTTGATCAACAAACTCATATCCCTTATCAGGATTTGGTTCAAACTTAATCCAAACATGTCCATATTGTCCACGTCCACCAGATTGCTTAATGTATTTACCTTCACATTCAGCTGTTTGCTTAATAGTTTCACGATAAGCAACTTGTGGTGCACCAACATTAGCTTCAACATGGAATTCACGCTTCATACGATCAACTAATACATCAAGATGTAACTCACCCATACCAGCAATAACAGTTTGACCTGTTTCATGATCAGTATGAACTTTAAATGTTGGATCTTCTTCAGCAAGTTTTTGTAATGCAAGTGCCATCTTATCTTGATCTGCCTTACTCTTAGGTTCAACAGCAAGTTGAATAACTGGCTCAGGAACAATAAGTTTCTCTAAGATAATAGGTTTCTTCTCATCACATAAAGTATCACCAGTAGTAGTATTCTTAAGTCCAACAGCAGCTGCTATATCACCAGTATATACATCGCTAATCTCTTTACGATTATTAGCATGCATTTGTAAGATACGACCAATTCTTTCTTTAGAATCTTTTGTAGAATTAAGTACATAGCTACCACTAGCTAAGTGACCTGAGTAAACTCTAAAGAATGTTAAACGTCCAACAAAAGGATCAGTCATAACTTTAAATGCTAAAGCACTAAATGGTTCAGAATCGCTTGGATGACGAACTTCCTCTTCTCCTTTTAAGTTATGTCCTTTAATTGATTCAACATCAAGTGGACTTGGTAAGTAATCAATAACTGCATCCATTAAAGGTTTAATACCCTTATTACCTAAAGCATCTCCACACATAACTGGGAAGAACTTAGTTGCAAGGCATCCCTTACGGATAGCACGTTTAATCATTTCAACAGTTACTTCTCCACCTTCTAAGTATGTTTCCATCATCTCATCATCAAATTCAGCGGTCGCTTCAATTAAGTCAGCATGTTTCTCTTCTGCTAAGTCCTTCAAGTCAGCTGGAATATCAATCTCCTTAGCATCTTCTTCAGGCTTGCCATCAAACTCTATTGCTTTCATAGTAACTAAATCAATAACTCCACGGAAATCATCTTCAGCCCCAATTGGCCATTCAATAGGCTTAGCATTAACTCCTAAACGATCTTTTATTGATTTAAGACTATAATTAAAGTCAGCACCCATTTTACCCATTTTATTTGCAAAAATAATTCTAGGTACCATAAATTCATCAGCTTGTCTCCAAACTGTTTCCATTTGAGGTTCAACACCAGCTTGAGCATCAAGCAAAGCTACAGAACCATCTAAAACTCTTAAACTACGACTAACTTCGATAGTAAAGTCTACGTGTCCTGGAGTATCGATTATATTAAAACGATGATTTTTCCAGTGTACTGTAGTAGCAGCACTAGTTATTGTAATACCACGCTCTTTTTCTTGTTCCATCCAGTCCATTTGACTAGCACCATCATGAGTCTCACCAATTTTATGGATATTACCACCATGATATAGAATACGTTCAGTAGTTGTAGTCTTACCAGCATCGATATGAGCCATAATTCCAAAGTTTCTTGTCTTATCTAAAGACGTATCTCTTGCCATAATATCTCCTTCCTACCAACGATAATGAGCATAAGCTTTATTAGCTTCAGCCATTCTGTGGGTATCTTCACGTTTTTTAACAGCAGCACCTGTTCCATTAGCTGCATCAATAATTTCACTAGCTAAATTATCAGCCATTCCACGTCCTCCACGTTTTCTAGAAAAACCAACTAACCAACGTAAAGCCAAAGCTTCAGCTCTTGCTGGAGTAACTTCTTGAGGAACTTGATAATTAGCTCCACCTACTCTTCTAGATTTAACTTCTAAAGCAGGTTTAATATTTTCCATTGCTTCATTAAAAGCATCTATTGCATTTTTACCAGTTTTTTCCTTAACGATATTAAATGCATCATAAACGATAGTTTGTGCAACACCTTTTTTACCATCAAGCATAACTGTATTAATAAGTTTAGCAACAGTCTTAGACTTATATATAGGATCTGGTAAAACATCTCTTTTAACAGCACGTCTTTTACGCATAATTTATCCTCCTTCCAAATTCTATCTATTATTTCTTAGGTTTTTAGCGCAGCTTAATTTTTAGGCTTTTTAGCCCCATATTTACTACGGCCTTGTTTTCTATCTTTAACTCCTGCTGTATCTAGTGCGCCACGAATAATATGATAACGAACTCCGATTAAGTCCTTAACACGTCCTCCACGAACTAATACAACACTATGCTCTTGTAAATTGTGTCCAATACCAGGAATATAAGTATCTACTTCCTTACCATTACTTAAACGAACACGAGCATACTTACGTAAAGCTGAGTTTGGTTTCTTAGGTGTCTTAGTACCAACACGAGTACAAACTCCACGTTTTTGAGGAGATGGATTATTTGTTTGTTTTCTTCTAATTGTATTAACTCCTACTAAAAGTACTGGAGCTTTACTCTTACGAGTCTTACTTCCTCTACCTTTACGAACTAATTGATTTACTGTAGGCATTGTAATCATTAACTCCTTTCTTTACACATATCCGGGTGTATCATTTTTAGTTCTAAATAAAGTTTTGCCATAAGCAAAACTAAATTTAAACCAGCATACTTAATATAGCATCAACACCAAGTCTTGTCAATACTATTTTCTTGATATTTTTTAGTCATTGAAGCTTGCATATATTTTTAAAATCCATTTTAAACATGCTATAATAGTATATATGAAGGAGGTAAAAATGAATTTACAAGCATTAAATAATATAACATATGGTATGTATATAATTACAACAAAAGAGAATAATAAAAATATAGGGTGTATTATAAACACAGCTACTCAAATAACTTCAGAAAAACCAATTATTTCTATTAGTTTAAATAAAGATAATTATACAAACAAAGCCCTTAAAGAGACAAAAAAATGTAGTATTTCAATATTATCAGAAAAAACTAATAAAGAACTAATCAGTAGATTTGGCTACTTTTCATCAAAAAATACAGATAAATTTAAAGAAACCAATTACAAAGAAATAGACAATCTACCAATAGTTAAAGAAAGTACCTGTGCTTATATAATAGGAGACGTTATTAATATTATAAATGCAGAAACACATGATATATTTCTAATAAGAGTCAAAAAAGCAGAACAATTAACTAATGATACGCCTATGACATATAAATATTATCATGAAATATTAAAAGGAAAATCTCCATCTAAAGCACCTACTTACATAAAGGAGGAGAATATTAACTTGAACAAAAAAGGAAATAAATATAAATGTACAGTTTGTGGATATATATACGATGATGAAAAAGAAAAAACAAAATTTGAAGATTTACCTAATGATTGGAAATGTCCAATATGCGGATTAGGCAAAGATAAATTCATAAAATTATAAATAACTAAAACCTTGACTATTTTTATCAAGGTTTTTTATATTAATCATGATAAAAACTACCGCCAATAAACTCTCTAATTATAGAATCATCTGGAATACTTTCACTTGGTATTGGCAAAATTAGCCTTAAAACATTAAGTAATCTCTTTGCTTCTTCATAATAAATAGAATCTTCATCAACAGAATACAAAAGAGGCTCTACATATGTTTTTAAAACTGCAAGCTCATAAATTAATGCTGTATTTATAGTAATATCCGCTTCGTCTTGATAAGGGAATATATATTTTTCTTCACCACTCCTAACATTATTCCATACTTTTAACGTATCTACAACATTATAGCCTCTTGTTCTATTATCTCTTATAATTCTCCTTAAAAGTCTATTATCTGTAGTTGGAAAACGATTATGATAATCTATATTAAGTTCTGTCAAAGCTGACAAATAGACCTTAAATTTATTTTTCGCAGGAATCTCTTTTAAAACTTTAGGATTCAAAGCATGTATACCTTCTATTAATAAAATATCATTCTTATCAAGTTTTAACTCTTTAACAAACTCTTTAACGCCCTCTTTAAAATTATATACTGGTGCCATTACTTCTTTACCACTTAATAAATCATTAATCTGTCTAGTTAATAACTTATTATCAACAGCTTCAAAACACTCATAATCTTTTTCTCCCTTTTCATTAACTGGCGTTTTTTCTCTATCAACAAAATAATCATCCATACTAATCATCTTTGGATTAAGACCAAAACTTTTCAAATACATACACAACTTAGAAGTAGTTGTAGTCTTACCACTAGAAGAAGGCCCTGCTAATAAAATTATCTTTTTATCTTTTTTGGCATCTACTATCTTTCTAGCCACACCTAAAAGTCTATTACTTTGTAAAGTTTCATCTATTCTAATTAAGTCAGCAATCTTTCCCCTACTAATCACATCATTTAAATCAGCAATCGTTTCTATTTTCATTAATTTAGTCCAATCTCTACATTCTTTAAAGACTTTAAACATATTAGCATGATGAACATAAGGCTTAATTTGATTATTAGAATATGCTGTCGGAAATTGCAACACAAAACCATTGTCATTTAAAAATGTCAATTTAAACTCTTTTAAACTAGATGTAGAAGGCGGCATTTGATGATAAAAATAATTATAATAATTAGAAAGTCTATATAGAGTAATAAAAGTATTAGTATTATATTTCATAATTCTAGCTTTTGCTAAATCATTAATACTCTCAAAATAATGTATAGCAGATATTCTTTCTACACTTACTTTTGTAATAGCCATATCCATATCTACTAATTTTAACATTTTCTTAGCAATAGATTTTAATATTGTCTCTGTAAGAGGAAAACTTGTTTCTATATATATTCCTTTATCTAAAGAATGCATTACTTTAATATTAGCATCAAGGCCAAATATTTCTTTTACAGCAACTACTAAAAGAAAAGTTAAACCTGCAATATGGGCCCTATTTCCTATTTTAGAATTTAAATCATAAAAATTAATACCGCAAGGATCATTAACAACATAACTAAGTTCTCTATATACATTATTGACACTAGCAAGAATAATAGGAAAACGATAGTCTTTCTCATATTCTTTACTTAGTTGTAATAAAGTTATACCACGAGGAACTGATTGTTCTTTACCATTAATTGTTACTTTAATTTCTTCTATCATTTTAACACCCTCTTATTCTATAAAAGATTATATCAAAACTACCACATCTTGTCTAACAATTTTGCCACATCTTGTAAGGTATAAATTAAAACGTATTTGGATATAGTAGAATTAGGTGAAGATTATGAATTTAATACCAATGATAGTTGATAAAGAAATAAATGGTGAAAGAAGTTATGATATTTTTTCAAAATTATTAAAAAATAGAATAATAATTTTAAGTGGTACTATTAATGATGAATCAGCAAACACTGTTGTAGCAGAACTACTTTACTTAGATTCTCTTAATCATGAAGATATATCTTTGTATATAAACTCTCCTGGAGGATTAGTAACTGCCGGTTTTGCAATATATGATACTATGAATTTAATAAAAAGTGATGTTTCCACTATTTGTATGGGCATAGCCGCTTCCATGGCTGCCTTCTTATTATCAAGTGGCAAAAAAGGAAAAAGATATGCCCTTAAAAATAGCGAAGTAATGATTCATCAACCCTTAGGTGGCGCTGAAGGTCAAGCTACAGAAATAAAAATTGCCGCTGAACACATATTAAAAACTAAAAAGAAACTAAACAAGATTCTAGCAGCAAATACAAAACAAAAATTAGAAAAAATAGAACAAGATACAGAAAGAGACTATTTTTTAGAAGCTGACGAAGCAAAAAATTATGGACTAATAGATAAAGTTCTCTAATCAACAAATATTTTATCCATTAGTTTTTTTATTTTTTTCTTTCTTTGTTTAGTTTTTTTCTTATTAACAAAAAACTCTTTAGTATCACTATCTAAAGTAAGAACATCCCCTTCTTTAACAGAAGGAAGTTTATCTATTTGATAAGTCATAACCTTACCTTTATCAAGCTCAACTACTACTAAATTATTCTCTATTCTATCAACAATTATTTGCGTTGGTTTAACATATTCGCTAAATATAAAAATACCTCCTTTCAACACAACATCTCTTTCCAAAAACACTATAGCAAAAATAAAAACATTTGAAAAATTACAGATTATTAAAATTAGTCAAATTTTATTATTCATTCTTCTATATCTTCAAGATAATTTTAATGTTTTGCGAATGAAATATTTAGCAATTTAGTAAATTAAAACTTTTTATTTTTAACTCATAAAGTCCGAAATAAACAAATGTCAACTTTTCATAATTACAATTAACTTGGTGATAAAATTGGTAGAAACAGGAAATAGAATGGCTATGCTACGCCATGATAGTAATTTAAAACAAAAAGACATAGCAAAAATGTTAAATGTAAAAGAGAATACTTATTCAAAATGGGAGAAATGTACTAATGACATACCTTTAGAGAAAGCTAATGTACTAGCAAATTTTTATAATGTTAATTTAGATTATTTATTAGGCATTTCTAATAAAATTGAACATTCTCCTAACTTAAAAATAGATTACAAAAAAATATGTGAAAGATTACTAGAACTTCGAAAAGAAAATCACTTAACTCAAAGCAAGCTAAGTGACAAGATTGGTTTTTTCCAAACAACATACTCTAGTTTTGAAACAGGTGCAAGAACTCCTACTACTTATAAATTACTTTATATAGTAAATTTTTACAATGCTTCTATTGATTATGTTGTTGGTAGAATTGATACAAAGAAAATATACACAAAGTAATTGCCATAAACTTTCAAAACATTAAAAAACACATTCAACAGTCTTATATTAAATGTGTTTTTAATATTGCTTACTTCTTATCGACAGGAGCAAACAATACTTTACCTGTACCTCTAAAAACATTAACAAGTCCCTCGCCAGATGCTGCAGAACCAACTAAACTTTTCCCAGAACGTTCAACAGTAAACTCTAAACTGCCACTCCAAGCAATAGCCATATTACCATCTATTTTAACAACATCATTTTGAAGCTCTATTTCTATCAACTCTTCTTTAGGAACAGGAGACTCAACACATAAAATACCATTACCTTGAATACCTAAATTAAAGAGACCTTCGTTACCTGCTAAAGCACTACTTACATTACTTCTCATTACTGCTTTTTGTTTTAAATTAGATTCGCAAGCTAAAAATAAACCATCATCCAAGACAATAGAGCCATTCCATTCTTCTAAATTTAATAACAATATATGTTTATAAGTAGGTTCTAACATCATCAAACCATCACCAGTATACTCTGGTTTAATAGCAGATTCACCAGTCACTTTACCTCTAACAGCTTTAGAAAATAAATCCCCTACTCCTTTTACCCCAGTAGTAGCATTAACATTACCTATCATCCATTGCATCGCTCCACTTTGTGTTGTAATAGATGAAACACCCAAATTACATATTACTTGCCTTTTCCTAACATTCATCAAATTACTAAAATAACTAACCTGCGCAGTCATAGGAGTTACACTTAAATCTCTTTGATATTCAATTACTTTAAAAGGACCAAGTTCTTCAATAACTTTGACATCATTATTATCAGTAAAATTAGATATCTTATACATAAATACACCTCTTTCTAAAATAATTGTATCACTAATAAAAGAAAGTATAAAGCACATTTAATAAATAAGTTATCACTAATTATCAAATAAAATATAGTCAGTATAACTATATTTTATTTTTCCATAAACCTAAGTGCTAAATCTTTAATCTTCCTAAATCTATGATTAAGCCCTGATTTAGTAATTTTTTTACCAGTTTCTAAACTAATAATCTCACTAAGCTCTTTTAATGAAGCCTCTTGATATCTTTTACGATATTCTAAAGCTTCCTTGGTCTTATCGTCAAGTAACTCTACTGCTAAATTATCTTCAAGAATTTTTATATAATTTAACTGCTCCATTGCTGTTTGTAAAACTCTATCCATATTAGCTTGTTCGCAATTATTAAGGCGATTAGTTTTATTTTTAGCATCTCTAAATACTCTTACCTCTTCATAATATAAAACTGCTTTACTAGCACCAATTATTCTTAAAAAATCACTTATCTTATCCGCCTCTTTAATATATAGCATAAAACCTTTATCACGGCTAAGTAACTTAGCATTCAACGAATAAGAATTAAGCAATTTCTGAATAAAAACAACCTCTTCTGAATTATTAATTAAAAACTCCAAATGATATCTACTAGTCTTAGGATCATTAATACTACCACTACTAAGAAAAACTCCTCTTAAATAGCCTCTCACATCATCATCTAATTCTACTAAATAATTAGGAACAACTTCTTTCTCAATGCAAAAAGTTTCTTTAATAAAAGTATCACCTTTAATGATAACTAAAGCCTTAAGTTTATTTTTACTAAAGTTATTATTATCTAAAAGTTCTTCTCTATAAGATATCTCTTCATAACTATCGAGTAAATCTTTGAAATAAGTTATAACTGCATCATTTTCACTACTAATTACTATAGAATCTTTTATTATTTGATAATTATTACGAAAAAATCCCGAAATTAAAGCTATTTTAGCAGTTTCAGAAGTTTTAAGATTAGTTATTTCTGTTTTAACATTACCTGTAAAAGACATAAAATCACCGCTTTTCTTATTCTATTTCATTAAATAAGAAAATATCAAAGAGCTTAATCTTTGACTATGATGCTTCAAAGTACCATCGGCAATAGTCAAAAGGTCAGCTTCAATAAATTCTGTATCTAATTTAGATAAAACTGGATAGTCTATTTTGACAGGATCTTTTCTTTCTTTATTTGCATATTTCAAAGCCATCTCTTCACTAATTTTAGAGTTAGAGGCTATAACAGCATCTAATTTATGTTTTCCTAAATAACTATTAATAAGTTTAACGTGATCACTAACTGTAAACTCGTCAGTCTCCCCCGGTTGTGTTACTATATTACATACATACATAATAGGAACCTTTATTTTATCTAAACAATCTATAATTTCTTTAGAAACAAGATGTGGTAGTAAACTTGTATAAAGACTACCCATACTAAATATAATTAAATCAGCTTCTTTAATTGCATCTTTCACTTCATCTAATACTTTAGGTTGCTTCTTATAGAAAAGTTTCTTTACTTTCTTTTCACTTTTAGTAATAGAAGCTTCACCTTCAATAATACTACCATCAGTAGCTTCAGCCATAAGTGTTACATCAGCATCCTCAGTTAAAGGTAACACTTTATTTTTAATATCCAATAAAATAGATAATTGTTCAATAGAATTTTTTAAACTTCCCGTAATATCTAAAAGTGATATTAACATAAAATTACCTAAAGCATGTCCATCTAAGTAACCAGTTGTATTAAAACGATATTCTAACATTTCTTTTATTTCAGTACTAGTAGATGATAAACTACTAAGAACTTGTCTAATATCACCAACAGCAGGAACATGAAATTCTTCTCTTAATTTACCAGTACTTTTACCACTATCTGAAACTGTAATAACCGCCGTTATATCAAGAGGAAAGTCTTTTAAACCCTTAAGTAAATAAGAAAGACCTGTTCCTCCTCCAAAAACTACTACTTTTTTATTATTCATCTACTGCTCATCTCCTTGAAATCTCTAAAGCAACACGAGCTGCTTCTCCCATTGCAATAACTATCTGATAATCATATTTATTAAGAGCATCTCCTACTGCATAAACTCCATCTATAGAAGTCATTAGATTATCATCTATCTTAATATAGCCTTTATCATCTAAAATACCTAAAGATTCTAAAAAGTTAGCATTAGGAATCTGTCCAATATATATGAATACCCCATCAGTAATTATATCATTACTATTCTTTGTCTTAATAGTAATTCTTTCATTCTTAAAAAAACTTTCTACTTCTCCTCTTACAAAAGAAATATTATCTATTTTTTTAATCATATCTTGTAAATAAGCTTTCGCTCTAAATTCATTGCGATATAAAATAGTAACAGATGATGCTAACTTACTCAAGTATATTGCCCCTTCAAAAGCTGCATCACTTGCCCCTACTACAACTACGTCTTTGTTCTTATATAAAGCCCCATCACAAACAGCACAATAACTTATTCCTTTAGTCCTAAGTTCATCTTCACCTTTAACACCAAGTAATTTAGGTTTACGACCAGTAGCAATTATTACATAATCACATAGATATTCATCTTTACTAGTAATGACCTTCTTCTCTTTATCTATCTTAATCTCTTTAACTTCTTCATATTTAACAGGAACACCTAAATCAGTAATTTGTTTTAACATTTTTATTGCTAAATCACTTCCACTAATAGACTCGTACGTTGGAAAGTTCATAATATTACCATTATCAACTATCTGTCCTCCAGGCATAGATTTTTCTAAAATAATACAATCAATACCCGCTCTATTTAAATAAAGTGCAGCAGTCATCCCTGCCACCCCACAGCCTACAATAACTACTTTATATTTATTATTCATAAAGCTTCTCCTCTCTATACAATTCATTTTTTCTTCGCACAAAGACAAAGTAAACTCCTACTATAAACAATACTACAGATACAAGTTGAGCCGCTTTAATAGGACCTAACATTAAACTATCAAGTCTCATACCTTCTATTATAAACCTAATAAAAGAATACCACATCATATAAAAACCCATAAGTTGCCCTGTTCTTAAATTCTTATAAAACTTTCTAATTAATAAAAGTATTATAAAACCAATTACATTCCAAACTGATTCAAAGAAGAATGTTGGCATATAGTAATCTCCATTAATATACATACCTCTAATAATAAATTCCGGTATATATAAACTTTTTAAATAACCATATGATGTAACATATCCATAAGCTTCACTATTAAAGAAATTACCCCATCTACCTATCGCTTGTCCAATAATAAGACCTACTACTAGTATATCTAAAAGTTTTAAAAGATTTAATTTATGCTTCTTACTATAATACCAAAGATATAAAAGTCCACCAAGTATTCCTCCATGAATAGCAAGTCCTCTATGCCATATATAAAGTATTTCTATAGGATTAGACAAGTAATATGATAAATTAAATAAAACGTAATAAAGTCTCGCTCCTAAAAAAGCAAAGATAATTGTACAGAAAAACATATCAAAGAGTTCATCTTTATTAACTTTTTCTTTTCTAAGCTCTAAAAAGACACAAACTCCACCTAGTATTACCCCTAAAAGAATAAAGATAGAATAATAATATATTTTTATAAATCCTAAATCTAAAAACACTCTATCCATGATATTTAACCTTTCTTATAATAGGTTTAATAACAAATTCTTCTATTAAAACATTCGCTACTGAAATTAATATTGATATAGCAAGAGCCACCCATATATCTAAAAGATTAAAATATTTGCCTAAAATCCAATCAGTTAATTTTAAAATAAACAAATTTATAAACGGATAAAAAAGTCCAAGTGTTAAAGCCGTTACTGGTATTGTTAATCTAACAAGTACAGGCTTAACAGTTTGATTTAATATATAAATTATAAATGATGCAAGTATCGAAAATAAAACAGGATGTGTTGGATCAATATAAAAAGATTTAAAAACTTTAGAAACTAAAAAGAAGACTAATGAATAACTAGCAAAATACAAAAGCCATTCTAAAAATCTATTTAATCTGATTTTTTCTTTTGTTTTTACAATTATCTTCATAGTCTCCTCCTATAATTTATAACATCTTCTTTAAGAACTGTCCTGTATAAGATTCTTTAACTTTACTTACTTCTTCTGGAGTACCAGTAGTAACTATACTACCACCACCATCTCCTCCTTCAGGACCTAAATCTATAATGTAATCAGCACATTTTATAACATCTAGGTTATGCTCTATAACAAGCACTGTATCTTTATTATCGACTATTTTCTGTAAAATTGCAAGTAGCTTCTTAATATCTGCAGAATGTAATCCTGTAGTTGGTTCATCTAAAACAAATAAGGTTTTACCAGTCGCTTTCTTTTGTAACTCTTTAGCAAGTTTAACACGTTCTGCTTCTCCTCCAGAAAGTGTTGGAGCACTTTGTCCTAATTTTATGTAACCAAGTCCTACATCTTCAAGTACTTGAAGTTTATTTTTAATCTTAGGAACATTACTAAAGAACTCTAAAGCTTCACTAACTCGCATATCTAAGACATCTGCAATGTTCTTCTCTTTATAGTAAATGTTTAAAGTCTCTCTATTATACCTCGTACCATGACAAACTTCACAAGGGACATAAACATCAGGTAAGAAATGCATCTCTATTTTCTTAACCCCATCACCTCTACAAGCTTCACATCTACCACCTTTTACATTAAAAGAAAATCTATTCTTCTCAAAACCATACATTTTCGCTTCTTTAGTATTAGTAAACAACTCTCTAATATCATCAAATACTCCTGTATAAGTAGCAGGATTACTTCTAGGAGTTCTACCAATAGGTGATTGTGATATATCAACAAGCTTATCAATATTATCAAGACCAAGTATCTTCTTATGTTTACCGGGCTTAGTTTTAGATTTATATAAAGTATTAGATGCAGCTTTTACAAGTATCTCATTAATCAAACTACTCTTACCACTACCACTTACACCTGTAACACAAGTAAATGTTCCAAGAGGAATTTTAACATCAATATTTTTTAAATTATTCTCTTCTGCTCCTTTAATAGTTATATATTTACCAATACCTTTTCTTCTAGTTTTTGGTACTTCAATACATTCTTTTCCGCTTAAATAACGCCCTGTAACACTATTATCATTAGCCATAACTTCACTAGGTGTACCAGCTGCCACAATTCTACCGCCTCTATCTCCAGCCTCTGGACCAACATCTACTAAATAATCCGCAGCAAGCATAGTATCAGTATCGTGTTCTACAACTATTAAAGTATTACCCAAATCTCTCATCTCAAGCAAAGAATTAATAAGTCTATCATTATCTCTTTGATGAAGTCCTATACTAGGTTCATCTAATACATATAAAACACCAGTTAAACGAGAACCAATCTGAGTAGCAAGTCTAATACGTTGTGCCTCTCCACCACTTAATGTACCAGCACTTCTTGCAAGAGTTAAATATTCAAGACCAACATTCTTTAAAAACGATAAACGTGATTTAATTTCTTTTAATATAAGGTCTGCAATCTGCATTTTCTCTTCACTAAGCTTTAATTTATCAAAGAAATTAATTAATTCTTTAATACTCATACAAGTAACTTCATAAATATTTTTCTTACCTACTTTAACAGATAAAACTTCATCTGCAAGCCTTGCCCCTCCACAAACTTCACAAGTTTGTTCAATCATAAACTTCTCTAACCATTCTCTAATCCAACCACTAGATGTTTCCATATAACGACGTTCTAGATTATTAATAATTCCTTCATAGTAATCAGTTTGATTAGTAATATTACCACTTTTAGATTTATAGTTAAAATGAATTAACTCATCACTTCCATAAAGAATTAAATCTTGCTCTCTTTCTGTTAATTTTTTAAAAGGCTTACTAGTACTAATCTTATAGTGTTTGCACATACATTCAAGTCTTTTATAGTAAATATTATCAGTATCATCACCAAGTGTAACAATCGCTCCATCTTTTAATGATTTATTCTTATCAGGAATAACTAAATCAGGATCTATCTTTAATTTAATACCAAGCCCTTTACACTCAGGACACGCTCCATAAGGTGCATTAAAACTAAATAAACGTGGTTCAAGTTCAGGTAATGAGAAGTCACAATATGGACAAGCAAAATCTTCTGAGTAAACTACTTCTTTATCGCCAAGGAAATCTACTACTACTTTACCTTTACTAAGTTTAGTAGCAACTTCCAAAGATTCAAATAGTCTACTTCTAATACCATCTTTTAAAACAATTCTATCAACTATTACTTCAATATTAGACTTTTTATTTTTCTCTAAATTAATCTCTTCTGTTAAATCGTGCATCGCTCCATTTACTCTAACTCTAACAAAACCTTGTTTTCTTAAATCATCAAGTAAATCTTTATGAGTACCTTTCTCCCCATGAACAACAGGAGCCATAATAACAAGCCTAGTTCCTTCTTCACGTTCTAATATTTTATTAGTCATCTCTTCAATACTTTGACTAGTTATCGGAATATTATGATTAGGGCAATATGGAACTCCAACTCTTGCAAATAAAAGACGTAAGTAATCATATATCTCTGTAACAGTACCAACAGTACTACGAGGATTCTTACTAGTAGTCTTTTGATCAATACTAATCGCAGGACTAAGACCTTCTATAGAATCTACATCAGGCTTTTCAGTACCACCAAGAAACTGTCTAGCATAAGCAGATAAACTCTCCACATATCTTCTTTGACCTTCAGCATAAATTGTATCAAAAGCAAGTGATGATTTACCACTACCACTAACCCCTGTCATTACAATTAATTTATTCTTAGGTAATTCTATTGAAACATTCTTTAAATTATTTTCTCTAGCACCTTTAACTATTATTTTATCCACTGTATACCACTTCCTTAAAACGCTTATTATTATAATACAAAATAGTACTTTTTTCTACTACCAAAATATACCATAAGCAGCATCTTAAGTCAAACAAATTTTCTATAAATAAACAATTAAAAAAGTATAGACCTTGAATTAATCTATACTTTACTAAATTATCCAAAAATTTTATCTTCTAAATCAGAATATCTATCATACCCAGTTTCTAATTCATAACCATATATAGTTTTTATATCTTTCTCAAATCCCGTTTTAGAATAAGCAAGCCCAACCCAGTCTCTATAATTACAACAATGTAATATATCGTTTTCATCATCATATCTAATCGTTTCAACATCACTCTCATCAATAGGATACAATTCAGTTCCATCACTTTCAACTATTCCAGTAGAATAAACAACATCATTCATTTTTTCACTAAAATGAGAATTATTGGACTCTGCAATAAAGCAATTATCATGTACAATTTCGTTATTTCTATTAGTTATAGGCTTTATAGAATGATATTTAAAATCAACTAATATATCACCATAAGGATCTACCATTCCCATCATACCAGTTGGATCTTTTAGTATCATATTACCATTAGGAAGTAATCCCGTATTAGCATAATAAGAATTTTTAAAAGTTGAACTTTCTGGAACTTCAATACCAGCAGCAGCTGCTAACTCTTGACTTATTCTATCAGCTTCTAACTCCTCACTTGTCTTAGGAGTTGCAATATACTCTTGAGAAAAATAATATTTATCTCCATTTAAAATAACATGTTGTCTTGGAATAGCAAAACCTTTTAGTCTTTCAGCTTCAACATCTTGTTCAGTATATATTTCTAACTTTTTCCTTTCATTTGGCTCATCTAAATTAGAAGAAGAATTCAACACATCTGTATCTTCCTTTTCTTCTTTATCCATATTCTTCAAAATCTCTAATATTTCTTTAAGTTCTTGTCTACGAGACTCTAGGTCATGTTGACTAAATGAAGTATCATAACTATTACTCCTACTTGAAGACCTATGCATCTCATTGGCTTCATTCTCTCTTACCCACTGCATATCAATAGCTCTACCTTTTCTTCTAGCCCTTTGTTCTAAAGTAGAACCCATTTTCTCTAACTTCATAAACTCCTCCTTAAATTTCCTACTTAGCCCCTAATAAGAAAGCAATTATAGGAATAAGAAGACTACTAGCAAGTACAACAAAAGCTAAAGCATAATTAGTAACAAAAGCTGCTATATCATTATCTTTCTTCTTTGGAATTGATGGAAAATCCACAACATTATTATCATCATTACCATAATGACCAGTACTTTTAACATAACTTCTACCTCTACTTGACCCACCATCTTCTTCAAGACTCTTAGTAAGCTTAGTTATTTCTTGTTTATTTTTAATCTCTAAATATTCACTCAAATAATGATGCCCACCATTAACTAATATCATCTGATAATAATTAACTAAAGCATCAGGAATAAATATTTTAAACTGCGAAAAGTTTTGTTTTAAAAAATCAGGCCTTAAATAATTTAAAGTCTCAGATAAAAGTCCAACTTCTAAAAAAGCTAAATTATAAATATTATTATTAACTTTATTAGTCCTATCATCATCTATTACATCTATACTGTTAAAATTAACTAAATTACATGTTCCATCATTAAGGCCAACAATTATATTTTTAGGATTGAAGTTAATAATATAATACCCATTATCATGAAGATATTTCATCGTAGAATCCATCACATAAAAAAGACGTGTATACTCATCATTATTATGATAAGACTTAGTATAATCATCTAAAGTCTCTTGGAAAGGCATACTAACTATATCTCCCATTACATCACCGCCTTAATCTTTCTACTCTTCTCTATTATCTTACTTATAATAATTTTATAGCATTTTAGAATTATTTACAAGTATTATATTGGACTAACATAAGATAAATGCTCCCTCATCATTTTTATAGTTCTATTAATTTTAGAAGAACTAACATCTAAAAGTTCCATTATTTCACTATACTTAAAATCATTTAATCTCAGTTCTATAATAGCAGAATCTATAAGACTAACACTATATAAATAATCATTCAATTCATTATAAATATCTAAATTATCTACATAATCATAAGGATCAATGCCTTTAGAATCTTTAACTTCATATTCTAATTCTTGATATTTTAAAAGTGGTCTATTTTTTATAGTAAATATTTTTCTAAGCATAAGATTAAAACTAGAAGTTAAACATACTAAAAGAAAGGAATAAAATAAACTTCCTTTATTAGAATCAAAACTTTTAATAGCATGATTTAAAGTGATTAAACCTTCTTCCAAAAAATCATCTAAAGTTAAGCCTTCATAATTATTATTTCTTAAATAAGTATAATATTCTAAAGCCTTATTATAAATAACAGGTTTATATTTATTAATCATAATATTATAGGCAACTTCATCATTATCATCAATTAAATCTAAAAGTTCATAATCATTATATTTCATATCTCCTACTTTCTATTTCGGACTATCTCATAAATTAAAATTCCCGCTGCTACAGAAGCATTCAAACTATCGATTTTTGAACTTATAGGAATACTAACTAAAAAATCGCAATTTTCTTTAACTAATTTACTAATACCTTTCTCTTCATTACCAATAATAAGACAAACATTACCACTATAATCTACTTTAGTATAATCTTCTCCATCCATCACTGTCCCATATACCCAAAAGCCATTATCTTTTAAAGTCTTTATAGCAGTATTAATATTATTAACTAATATTATATCAATATCAAAAACAGCACCTACACTAGTTTTAACAACTGTAGAATTAACAATCACTTGCCTATCACTAGGAATAATAATAGCATCAACAGAAGCAGCGACAGCTGTTCTAATAATCGCTCCAAAATTATGAGGATCAAGAATATGATCTAATATAAGAACTGTCTTATTATCTCCATCTTTTGTTAAAAATTTAGAAAAAGGAGTATATTGATAGTCCTCCATATCAATGATTATACCTTGATGCACACCTTTTGCCAAATTATCAAGTTCGTGATTTCGTTTAATTTTTATTTTAGATTTTAAAAATTCACTAAATAAATCTCCATTTTTTTTCAAAAACACTTCATCTGTATAAATAGTTTTCACAAATTTAGACAAATTTTCATCTTTTAAAATTCTTTCAGAAACATTTTTTCCATATACTAGCATTTCTTACACCACCTCATTTTAAGAAGTCTTCTTCTACTTCAAACTTATCATTATTAATTTTTATATCAATACCAATAGGTATAACGCTATTAACTATCTTATGACCAAAACTATTACATTTAATTATTGGAAAATTATATTCCTTAGTATAATCAAGTAAAATATCTTCCATCTGTGGATAAATATCACCATTTTTTTGCAAATCATAATTATAACCTATTACAATACCATTTATCTTATCAAATATACCATACTGTTTCAAATGAGCAAATCTTCTTTGACATTCATTAGGTGAAGTATGATAACTTTCAATAAATAAAATATTATTATCAACACTTGACATATAAGGAGTACCTAATAAATACATCATAGTAGCCAAGTTTGTCCCAATTATCTTTCCCACTGTTTTACCATTTCTCACTACTTTTTTATTTTCTACAAGAAATTTAGTTAATTTCTTATTTACAAAAGCATCTTCAAAAACTTTATATTGTTCTTCTGCGTATTCTAAACCAAACTCATAAAAATCAGGTCCACTAAATGTTATAAGGCCAGTTTTGTTATATATAGTTTGCAACAAAACTGTTACGTCACTATATCCAACTAATATTTTAGGATGTTTTTTTATCACTTCATAATCAAGCATATCTATAAAAGTATTGCACGTCTGTCCTCCTGTCAAACATACAATAGCTTTTACTTCATCATCTAAAAACATATTCATTAAGTCTTCACATCTTTGAAATCTAGTTCCACAAGAACCATAATAATCTTCAAAAAGATATTTGCCTCTTTTAATCTTAAAACCTTTACTAATAAGAAAAGCCTCTGCTTTATAAAAAGCTTCTTCTATCCCATCAACTACCATACTATCAGAAACACCTACTACACCTATTGTATCTCCATAATTTAGTTTATCTGCTAACATAATTCCTCCGTAATAAGTTTCATAATTTCATCTATTCTATTTTCTTTATTATCAAGTTTTAAATAACCAATTAAAGCTTCAATAGCAGTTGCCTTTTTATATTCTATTACACTACATCCTTTAGGATTAGGATGACTCTTAGCATTTCTAGCTCTTTTAACTACATCAATTTCTTCATCATTAAGAAAAGATAATTCCAACATCTTATCTAAAAAATATGCTTGTCTTCTTGCACTAACATAATTAATAGCTTCTTTTTGTAAATCATTTACTTTATTAATACCTTTATTTATTAAATACATTCTAATATATTCTTCATAAACTGCATCACCAAGATAAGCAAATACTAAAGAATTAACACATCTAATATCCATAAACACACTCCTAAAGAAAAAAGACTAAAAAGTCTAATCTCTATCATTACCCATAACTACTAATACAAGTCTAAGTAATTCTAAAAGTGTAGAAATCAAAGATGCTACATAAGTCATAGCCGCCGCCATCAACATAGAACTTGCCATAGACCTTTCACTTTGATCTACTACTTTTAACTTACTAAGAAAGATTTTTCCTCGCTTAGAAGCATTAAACTCTACTGGTAAAGTAATAAGTTGAAACAAAAGAATTGCTACTAACAAAAATATACCTACCCAAGCAAGATTCATAGCCCCAAAAATAAGACCAATTAAAACTGCTAAATAACCAAATTTAGAACTAAAATTAACAATAGGAACTAAGAAAGATCTAAATCTTAAGAAAAAGTATCCTTCTTTATCTTGAACAGCATGCCCACACTCATGAGCGGCTACACTAACACTAGCAATAGAGTCCCCATTATATATATCTGTAGAAAGTCTAACGACCTTAGCTCTTGGATCATAATGGTCAGTTAAATATCCTCTAGTTTCTACAACATAAATATTATCTAGTCCATTACTTTTTAATATTTCACGAGCAACTTCTGCTCCTGTCATTCCACTTTTAACTTTAACTTTTTTATATTTACTATATCTTGTTCTCAAATAAATATCAGCAACAAGAGTTATAAGAAAAGCAATTATAACAAGAGTATATCCAAAATACATATAATTAAATATCATAAAACCTCCTATATTCTCTCTATAGTAGTACCATTTCTACCATCTATTAATTTAATACCTTTACTTTCTAAATAATCCCGAATTCTATCCGCTTCAGCATAATCTTTATTTTGCTTAGCAACATTCCTTTTTTCTATTAATTTTTTTATCTCATCATCAATATCTATTATATCATCTTTTAACAAATCTAAACTCAAAACTTTATCAAATTCCATAACTAACTGTTTCTTAGTCTTATCACTAGTATCAAGTTTTAATACTTCATAAAGAACTGTTAAAGCCATCGCTGTATTCATATCATCGGATAAAGCATCTTTAAATTTATCTAAATATGTTTTAAATACATCATCATCAAGTTTCCCTTCATCTTTAAGTAAAGATACTCTATTTTTAAGTTTCTTATAAGCATTCTCTGCTTGTTCTAAAGCCTCATAAGTAAATAATAAAGGCTTACGATAATGAGACTCTAAACACATATAACGATAGCTTAAAGGATTAAAGTCCTTTTCTTCTAAAGTACTAACAGTAAGTATATCTCCTTTGGATTTACTCATCTTACCACTTTTATCATTTAAATGTTCTCCATGTACCCAATAATTACACCATTTATGACCTAAATAAGCTTCACTCTGAGCGATTTCATTAGTATGATGAGGAAAGATATTATCAACTCCTCCACAGTGAATATCAAGATGTTCTCCTAAGTTTTTAATAGCAATACAAGAACACTCTATATGCCAACCAGGATAACCCACACCAAAAGGACTATCCCATTTTAACTCTTGAGAATCAAACTTAGATTTAGTAAACCATAAAACAAAGTCAGCTTGATTTTTCTTATTACTATCAAACTCTACCCCTTCACGTACCCCAACTACCATATCATCAATTTTATGATTAGTTAGAATATAATAATCGCTAAGTTTAGAAGTATCAAAATAAACATTACCACCAGCTTTATAAGCATAACCTTCATCAAGTAGTTTTTCTATCATCTTTATATAAGAATCTATATTACTAGTAGCAGGACTAACAATACTAGGCCACTTAATATTAAGTTTCTCTGTATCTTTTTTAAACTCATCAGTGTAAAACCTAGCAATATCTAATACTGATTTATGTTCTTTTTTCGCACTTTTAAGCATTTTATCTTCACCACTATCAGAATCACTTGACAAATGTCCAACATCAGTAATATTCATACAACGTTTAACATTATAACCTAACATATTTAAAGTTTTCTCTAATATATCTTCCATTATATAAGTCCTTAAATTACCAATATGAGCATAATGATAAACAGTAGGACCACAAGTATACATCTTAACTTCATTCTTATCTATTGGTACGAACTCTTCTACACTTCTTGTAAGAGTATTATATAACTTCATAAAAAGCACCTCTTTCTAATTGTCTATATTATATCATTAAAAGATGTAAAAGAAAATAAGAGACCAGATAATAATCTCTTACTATATTATATGATATTTTTATAAATTTTTTTCTTCTTTTGCAAAACAAATTTATCACTTTCTTCTATAATATCAAAATTACAACTAGTACTTAAGCTTTGATTCATTACTACGTCAACATTTTTATCACAATTACTACTATCTATTAGATTTCTATGATAACTAGGAAATGCACTTTTAGTCACTAAAACACCTAACAACCTATTAACATCATACTCTCTTAAAATACCTTTTTCTTTTTTTAAATTGATTTCATCTTTATCTGCATAATAAGACAAAACTACCGGTTTTTTCATCTTTAAAATATTTTCTAAACAAATATGAATACTTCCAGAATGAATATTTATTTTAACTACTTGATTTCAAAAAGTTAAATCAGTTCGCATTGTAGATAACTCAATATTACTACAAAATTCATCATCTAAAATATCACTTGCCACCTTATTAAATTTGTCACTATTAATAATTTCTAAAACTTTATCAGAAATAAAAACACCATTTTCCTTTTCTACATTAGAACCAAACAAAGCACTTGATACTATCCTGTTAGGACTTTTATTCTTACTTATAAAATCATAATTAATATTTCTATTATTAAGTGAAAAATGTAAATTATCATATTGACTATCAAGTCTTGCATATTTACTTAATTCTTGTAATTTACCTTCCATTCTCTGATATTCACTTCGTAGCCCTAAAACAACACTACTTATTTCATAAAAACTTGAATACATATTTGCCTCCTTAAATATAATTTATATGCTAATCTACATATTTATGTTGCTCACTAGTCCAAGCAGGAGTACAAGGCACACATGCCTCAAACTCTCCTTCAAAGGCATAACATTCATTTTTATCAAGTAAAATTACATCACCAGTTTTAAACTCTATTACCTCTTCCTTATCTTTAACTTCTAAAACACCACTACCAGACATTATGTAAAGTAGTTCTTTACAAGCAGTATTAGTTTGATAACCCGCTTTAGGACTTCTACCATTTATTTTAATAACAGCAACATTAATATCGGCATCAGTCATAGGATAATCCATACCAGAATACCCATCTCCACTATAAAACTCTGCCTTTTCTTTACTTACATAAATCATAATAAATATCTCCTTTGTTTTTATTTACCCATATTATATCTTATAAATAGTTTTTTTTCTACAACATAATAATTTAATTATTTTAATACACTCCAATAACCATTTTTATATGCTCCTTCACGTTTTAAATAACCCTTATCTTTTAACGAACGTATAATTTTATTAATATATACCCTACTATAATTAGTTAATTTCATTAGAGTTTCAATGTTATAACTATTATTACTTTTAATTAATGATAAGATTTTAGTCTCCGCTTCATTTAAATCAGAATATTCATCTATAGATGTAACATCATTTAATAATTCTTTATTAAGTGGTATAGTTACAATAATAGTATGTTCACTTATATAAAAAGCATCTTTTCCATAATTTTTAACAATTAAAGGAATACCATGACCAGTTTGATCAATATAATCTAAATCACAAAAAATCTTTAAAAGTTTTTTGTTAACAGGTTTTGATACACCTGCAAAAAAGTCTTCCTTTGTTAATGAAGATGGTAATCCTCCATTAGAAACAATTTCAATTCTATCATCATAAATATAAACTGCAGGAGGAATTTCTTCAGACCATTTAGTATGAACACAAGCATTAAGCCATGCTTCTCTAAAAGAACTAAAATCAAAGTATTTTTCTTCTATTCTTTGTATTCCACCAAGTTTTACTTTAGTTTCATTAATACTTTCCATATATTCCAAAACATTATTAACAGAGAGTAACAAACACTTACCGCCATAATCAGTCCTTTTTAACATAACTGATTTATCAGTTCCTGCAAATGTAACAACTTTAATAGATAAACCATTAGAATCCGCTAATAACTCTGCCATTAAATTATATTTATTATCATCTGTTTTTAACCCTAAATTATCTTCAAATTTATCATTATTTATTTTAATATCATTAGATATATATAAAGCTTTAAGTATTTTAAATGTCAAATCTTGATTAGATGCATTTCTCTTTACTATATAATCAGGTTCACCATCTTTATTTATTAATGCTTTAAGCATCTCTGGAGATAACTGTTTATCTTCATCAAATGATCTACTATAATATTTACCAAAAGCAGAATATGGAACATTATCTCCCTTAGCATATACTTTAATAATTTTTTTATCTTCTATTAATTCTAATGATATATGAGGAATAATTTGAGGTTTTATTCCCTCAGAAACTTTTCTTGAAACATCTCTTAAAGTATTTTCATTTAAATCTTTTTGTCCAATCACATCACCATTATTTTTCACTCCAAAATACACTGTTCCTTCATTGTGTTTATTAAGCATAGCAGATAATGATATAACACCATCGATAAGCTCACTTGTACTTTTTTTAAATTCTATTTTTTCAGACTCAATTCCTAAATTCATCTTTCTTTCCTCCAATTTATTGTATAATTTAGTGTATACTTTATTGTATACTTTATTATATACTTTATTGTATACTTTATCAACTCTTTGATTAAAATTTAAAAAATAATTATTAACAAAGTTAATACTAAACCAAATAAACCTCAAGACTCTAATCTTGGGGCTCACTATAATTAATAACATTAGAAACAGGTATAATGTAATTATTTTCATCTAACTTAGTCAAAGTATCATAAAAACAAATTATTCCTCCAGTTCCTATTTCTTTTTTAGTTTTCTCTAACTTACTAAAATTCTTAATCATTTCTTTTTTAGGAATAGCAGTCTTTTTTATCTCTAAAGGATATAACTTATTATTCTTATAGAATATTAAATCTATTTCATTTTTCTCTTTATCACGATAATAATAAAGATTAGGGGTAATTCCTCTTGCATTATATGCTTTAATTATCTCACTAACAATAAATGTTTCTAAATAATGTCCTGAACTAGAACCAAGCTGTAACTCTCTTGCACTAGTATATCCTGATAGATAAGCAGCAAGACCTGTATCCATAAATACAATTTTAGGTAAATGAGTTATTCTTTTAAGTTCACTATTCATATAAGGCTCAAGTAAATAAACAAGTCCAGATGTTACTAAAATACTTAACCACCTAACTGCAGTAGGAACACTAATTAAAGCATCATTAGCAAGAGCCGTATAATTAAGTTGTTCTCCTGTCCTAGATGCAACACTTACAATAAATTTTCTAAAACTAAGTTCATTTCCTATCTCTGTTAGTTCTTTAACATCACGAGAAATATAAGTGTCAAGATAACTATTAAAATAAATATCTCGTGACATATCTTTCTCCATATAAAGTGTAGGCATACCACCTTTAAATATTATCTCATATAATTTATTAACATCTATCTTAGGCATAATTTTATACTCATTTAATTTAGCAGGATCAAACAATTCTTTCTTTTCATTTTTAACTATCTCAGAATACATAAAGCTATTTAAATTAATAATACCAACACGGCCTGCTAAAGATTCACTAACATTTTTCATCAAATGAAATTGTTGTGAACCTATTAACCAGTACATCCCATTTTTATTTTCTCTATCAACATTTATTTTTATATAAGAAAACAAATTAGGAGCATATTGCACTTCATCAATAAGCAAAGGAGCAGGATGTTCTTCTAAAAACAATTTAGGATCACTCTTCGCTTGTTCACGTAAAACTTCATCATCCAAAGTTATATATTCCATATTATCAGGCTTCAAACTTAGCAAAAGTGTTGTTTTACCTACCCCTCTAGGTCCAAAAACAAACAGTACTTTAAATGTCTTACTTACATTTTCTACTATTTCTTTTACTTCTCTAGAGTACATATAAATCACTTCCTCTTACATTAATGATACAGCAGAATGTAAAGAAAGCCAATATTTATATATTAAATTAGTCAAACTGTTATCTCTTGCTTTCCATTATACCAAGCATCAACAATAATAGGAGTAACCACTTCATCTATAACTTTATCAACACGCCTCGCACCAAATTTCTCATAATTACTTTCTTTAATAACTTTATCCACAATTTTTGGGGATATCTTTATCTTTAAATCTTTCTTTTTAAATCCCTCTATTAAAACATTAAATCTTTTTTCCACAATTTTGTGAATAACATCACTACTTATATCACTAAAATAATAAATCTTACCTATTCTATTAACAAATTCCACACCTAAAAACTCTTCTATATCGAGATTGTTCTTACTTTCTGTAAATCCTATTGAATCATTTGAATATCCTAAATTAGTAGTCATAAAAAGAAATACATTATCAAATCTAACCTTTCTACCTCGAGAATCAGTTAAAACACCCTCATCAAGTACTTGTAAGAAGAGTTTCATTACTTCACTAGAAGCTTTTTCTATCTCATCTAATAAGATTACAGAGTGAGGATGCATTCTAATTGTATCTAAAACAGTTAAATGATTATCAAAACCAACATAACCAGGTGGAGAACCAATAATCTTACTGACAGTATGAGCTTCCTTATATTCACTCATATCAAGTCTTATAAAATTAGATTCCCCATATAGAAGTTTTGCAAACTCTTTAACTAATAAAGTCTTCCCAACACCAGTTCTACCACAGAATAAAAAAGATTCTATATGAGGTTTATCTTGAAAACCAAGTCTAACCTTCTTAACTCTATTACACAAATCAGTAATAATCTCATCTTGTCCTAAAACTATCTTTTTTAAATTTTTATCTAAGTTGTTTATAATCTTTCTACTACTCTTATTAATCTCATAAACAGGTATCTTAGTTTTTAAATATATAACATCTGCAACCATCTCTTTAGTTATTTTCTTAGGCTTTCTTTTAGTCATTAAATTAAGTTCTAAATCATTCTTCTTAGTAAGTAACTCTTTTTCTTTCTCTTTATAAGTTGAAGCTAAATCAAAGTCTTGTTTCATAATTGCTTTCTTTTTATCATTTATCACATTCTGTAATAGAACATTAATATGATGAAGAATAGAATCATTTTTACTCTCCAATAAAGATGCTTTAGTACAAACTTCATCTAATATATCAATAGACTTATCAGGCCGATAATATTCATATATATACGTATCACTAAGATCAACTATTAAATCAATAATATCATCACTTATACTAACAAAATGATATGCTTCATATAAAGGCTTTAATTTCTTTAATATTTCTTTAGTTTTCTCTTTTGTAGGTTCTTCTATCACTATAATTTGAAATCTTCTATTTAAGGCTTTATCTTTTTCAATAAAAGTATGATATTCATATGTAGTAGTCGCTCCAATTAATTGTATCTTTCCTCTTGCTAAAGCAGGTTTAATAATGTTAGAAGCATCTATCGCTCCTTCTGCACCACCTGCTCCTACAATAGTATGAATCTCATCAATAAATACAATAATATCATCATTTTCTTCCAGTTCTTTAAGTATTTTAGAAACCCTTTCTTCAAACTCTCCTCTATATTTTGTCCCTGCCACTAAATTAGCCATAGGTAAAGAAAGAATAGTCTTACCTTTAAGAGGTTTAGGAACGTTACCTTCTACTATTCTTCTAGCCAGTTCTTCAACAATAGCAGTCTTACCAACCCCTGCTTCACCAATTAATAAAGGATTATTTTTACCTCTCCTACATAATATCTCTATTAAACTTTTAATCTCATCATCACGCCCTATAACAGGATCAACCTCATTACCAACAATCTTTTTATTAAGATTAACAGCAAAGTCCTCTACAAGCAACTTCTTGTGTAATGCTTTATTACTAACTTTAGAGTCTTTTGAAATAGAGTTATATATCTCATCTACATCTATATTAAGACCAATCAAAAGTCTAATAGCAACACCTTCACCTTCTTCAAGTATTGCAAGTAAAAGTTCATTAACACTAACTTCTATTTCTCCTTTTTCTTTACTATTTAATATTGCAGTCTCAATAACTCTTTTCAAAAGTGGTGTATACAAAAACCATTCATTCGCTTCTTTACCAACTCCTACTATTTTAATAAGTTCTTCTTTAAAAATTTTATAAGTTATATTATAAGATGCCAACACTTTGGTAACCTCTAAATTTTTCTGTGACAATATAGAAAGAAACAAATGCTCACTTCCCACATAAGGATGCCTCAAATTATTCATCTCTTTTTTTGCAAGTATCAAAGCTTTCTGTGCTTCTTCACTAAATCTTGAAAACATAAAATTCCTCCAATCTAATAATATTGTAAAGATTTTTACTTACTCTAATCAAGAAATAGAAGCCCCAAAAAACTGACAAAAAAAAGACCCCTAAGGGTCCAAGATTACTATATTATTAGTAATAATACTGTAAATACTATAAATGCTAATACAAGTAATGCTACTAATAGTTTCCAAATATACTTAAACCAATCTTTAAATGAAGTATTAGTATAAGCAAGTGTTATCATTAATGGAATACTTGTAGGAGCTACTAAAGTAACAATACCATATAAGCTCTGGAATATTACAGCAATAAGTTGATAATTATTAGTATCAGTAACAACACTTACAAAGTATGGTAATACACTATAAAAAGCATAAAGTGGATCGCCATTAAAGATACTAGAAATAACTACAACCAAACCAGTAGTAAAGATATTAAATCCTTTAGTTAATCCTAAAATAAAATGATATATAACTAATTGATATGGATCATAAGTTGTAAGTACTAAACAAGTATATATTAGGATAACAATTAAAGCTGGAACTAATGCTTTTTTAACACCTTTACCAAAACTATCAAATATATCATTCCATTTAATTTTATAAACAAATTTAATAATAATGATAGCAAGCAACATTAAAGTTATTAGTTCTAATAAAGACCAATATCCAAAAGCACTGACAGCTCCCAAAATTTTACCAAAAATAGGGAACCCAAACAATTCAAATTCAGTAATAGCAGTAGTTACATCATCAAATAAAGTAATACCAAAAGCACTATTCCAAGGAATAAAGCCTAAAATTGTAACTATTAGTATTAAATCTAATATTAAAACTAATGGCCATACTTTAATCTTATGTTTTTTATCCTTATCTTTCTCTTTACTTTTAGTAGCCTTAATTTCTTCTGGAATAAAATCTTCTTTATCATCAATTTTTTTAGTACTAGCTTTCTTACCAAATTTCAAAACAAATAAAGCAAGTAAGACTACCCCTAAAACTAAAAGAACAATTTTAGCCCAAATTAAATCTGTAAGTTCTACCGATAAGTATTGTTGTAATACTTGAGTTGTATTATAAGAAAATGTAGTTCCCATTAGACCTACAGCCACACTACCAGCAGTAACAGCAGTAGCAGCAAGTTTATTGTACCCCATCATAAGTACTAAAGAAATAACAAATGGGAATAACATTAATAATGCTAATTGTAGTCCTGCAAATGAAGTTAAAAATGCGAATACTGCCATAATAACAACTAAGCATATTACTTCTTTACCTTTAAACTTCTTTACTAAACTATCTAGCACTCTTCTATAAGCTCCAGTTTTATATAAAACTCCATAGAAACCACCAACAACTAATACAAATAAAGCAACATAACCAAAGTAACCAAGAACAGTTGATTGATATGATAATATATCAAATAAACCAACTTGATATCTACCTAAGTCTGTATACTCAGTTTGATAAGTTGCACAAGGTAAAATCCATGTTAACAAAGCAAATAAAAGTAATGTTATAATAACAACTTTAAGTGTGTTATGCTTTTTCATATCTTTCTCTCCTTCCAACTATAATTATACGAATAATTCCCTTAGTTTACAAGCTTTTACCCACTTTTTTCATGAAATTTTTGTGAATATTTAAAAAATATTAAAAAAAGCTTCAAATATTTTCCTAGCATTTATATCTTTATCAAAAATTGTTTCTGGATGCCACTGTACTCCTATAATAAATTTTTTATTTTTAATTTCAACAGCTTCTATCAATCCATCCTTACTTCTAGCACTAATATAATTAACTCTCAAAAGAGGCACATGATAATTATGCCTAGAATTAACTTTAATCTTCTCTTCTTCTATAATAGAAAACAGCTTACTATTTTTGTCAATAATAACTTCATGAGCATAATCTTCATCAGGTAAATAATGATTAATAGAAGTATTATTTTTAATAGTATTATCATAAGCAACCTTCTTTTCAGAATTTAATACTTTACTTAAAGCCTGCATACCCAAACAAATAGCAAGTAATGGTTTATCATACTTAATAGCATACTCTATAACTATTTCATCTAATTGATACCAAGTATCGCCTCCTGGCAAAATAAAACCATCACACAACTTAAGAATTTTTTCTAAATCTTCAATTTCTTGAGTATTATAAAAATAACTAACATCATTCTTTTCATCTGTTATCTTAGTCTTATCAACAGGCAAAATAAGTATAGGTATCCCACCCATTTTTGTAACAGCATATCTTATTTCTTCAACACAAATAATATTAGCATCTCCACTATAAAGCCTTCCCACTATACCAATAATAGGTTTAATAAAACATCACCTCAAAATAAGATATGAAAAAAAGATAAGAAGCGTTAACTCTTATCTTAATACTTTACTTTTTATTAAATGAGTATCATAATTAACTCTTTCTAAATCAGAAACAAATGGTAAAAAATCTGCAATATTAGGTATAGGACAATCTAATAAAAGATTTTTATTGGCAACGACAATCAAAGGAAAAATCGAAGTACCTTTTAAAAGCTCTTCTAATAATGAAAGATCTAAAAGACCGTCTTTAACCAAAGCTTCTTCTAATTCAATACCATATATTAAACTAAAATAGCTAATTAAGGCTTTATAATTATCAGCATTAAAAGAAACATCAAAATTTTCATCTTTATAACTCAAATAAAACCTTACATAAGAAATATCCTCATCGCCAAAAGTTACTGAGTCAAAATCAATTAAATGTCCACCATTTGAGTCAATTAATAAATTAGACGTATGCACATCATTAAAACAAAGATCATAACGATGCAAAGTATTTAATTGATTATCAGTATCAGTAATTGCCTTAATTTTTTTATCTAGTGGAAAATGACTAGCTTTAGCAAAAGGTATAGCATCTTTAAAATAATACATAACTATACCTTTATATTCCTCATCAATAATTAAATAATCAATTGGTTCAGCACTATTCTCTATATATGGTTTCCCAAATAAATAATCAAATATTAATCTAGTTTCAGAACTATTATACCTATTTTTCTTAAGCAAAAAATTATCTTTTATTCTAAGTTGTGAACAAAATGTATTGTAAATTAATTCTAAGCTTTCATACTCTTCTTTTGTAATTTCCACGAACCTTACCCCTTCCCTAATTTATTTATCTATAGGTTTCATTGTTGGGAACAGTATTACATCGCGAATACTTTCTTGTTCTGTAAAGAACATAATAAGTCTATCAATTCCATAACCAATTCCCCCAGCAGGAGGCATACCATACTCTAACGCTTCAATAAAGTCCATATCAATATCATTCGCTTCTACATTACCTAAATCTTTTTCTTTCAATTGTTCACGGAATCTATCTAACTGATCATCTGGATCATTAAGTTCTGTATAAGCATTAGCCATTTCTCTACCTGCAATAAATAATTCAAATCTATCAACAAATCTAGGATCATCTTTATTCTTCTTAGTAAGTGGAGAAATCTCTACTGGATGTCCATATAAGAACGTAGGTTGAATTAATGTCTCTTCTACATACTTTTCAAAGAATAAATTAATGATATGACCTACTGTCTTTTCATGCTCTTGAACTTCAATATTATGTTCACGAGCAAGTTCTAAAGCCTCATCTACACTAATTTCTTTTTTAAAGTCAATACCAGTTACTTCTTTAATTGCATCAACCATACTAATTCTCTTCCATGGTCCTTTTACACTAATATTTTGATTATTCCAATGATAATCAGTCTTACCAATAACATTCTCGGCAATATTAACAAACATCTTTTCCGTTAAATCCATCATACCCTCTAAATCAGAATATGCTTCATATACTTCCATCATCGTAAACTCAGGATTATGTCTAGTATCCATTCCTTCATTTCTAAAGACACGTCCTATCTCATAAACTTTTTCCATACCTCCAACTAAAAGTCTCTTTAAAGGAAGTTCTAAGGCAATTCTAAGGTACATATCAAGGTCTTGACTATTATGATGTGTAATAAAAGGACGAGCAGAAGCACCGGTTAAAAGTGTTGATAAAACAGGTGTTTCTACTTCAACAAAGCCTTTATTATCTAAAAAGTTCTGAATAGAACGAATAATCTTTGGTCTTAAAAAGGCAACACGTCTAGACTCATCATTCATCATTAAATCAACATAACGTCTTCTATATCTTTCCTCAACATCAGTAAGTCCATGAAATTTCTCAGGAAGTGGTCTTAAAGCCTTAACTAAAGGAGTATATTCTAAACACTTAATAGTAACTTCGCCAGTTCTTGTCTTCATAACCTTACCATAAACACCAACAATATCCCCAATATCTGCAGACTTAAATAATGTATAAATATCTTCACCAACATCATTTATTGATATATATACTTGAATAGAGCCCGTCTTATCTTTTATAGAGAAAAATGAAGCTTTACCCATCTTTCTAATAAACATAATTCTACCTGCTACTTTAACAGTATCAGTCATACTATCAAAAGCATCATGGTCTACACTTTCATACTTTTCTTTAATATCATTAGCATAATCCTCTCTATCATATCTACTCCCAAAAGGATCATAACCTAATTCTCTTAATTTAAGAGCTTTATCTCTTCTAACTAATTCTTGTTCTGTTAATTTTCGCTCGTGCATAAAACATCCTCCTTCACTGTATCAGCTTGCACTACTTCTGTTTTAGCTAGTTTATCATGTAATCCCTGAGCATTTTTAGTAAATGCTATCATTATGACACTTATAATCATAACAAGGTATTGTATACCACTAAACAAACTAGTAGTAGTTAAATATAAGTCTTTACTTAAAAATAAAACTAAAGCTATACAAATAATATTTAATAATATACTATTATTAACCATACTTCTAATAAGCAAATCATTCATAGATAAATCTTTATCATTAGTTTTCTTAATTCTAATTTTCATTAACTTCTTACCAAAAGTCTGCCCATTATTATAACATGGATAAACAACATAGTAAAGTAAACTTATTACTACAGCTACTATAGATGAAACAACAGTATATTTTGCAATATCATACTCTATATCAACCATCTGATTAACATAATCTTCCATAGAAGAAGTACCACTAACATAGTTTTCTAATATTTGATTCTGCTCTTCATATAACTTTGAAGCAGTATCATTAAGTGGTATAAATACTGTTATTAAAGTAGTAATAAAAGAAAGAATAATAACATCTATTAAAAAAGCTAACAATCTTTGACTAAACATAGCCTTAATATCTGTATTCTTTTTTACTTTCTTTTCTTCGCTTTTTTCTTCTTCATTTATTTTATCATAAACACTTTTCTTCATTTAAATCCTCCTTAAACTTCTCTAACACTTGTAGTATATCACAAAGTTTAGTCATTTTATAAATTTTATTTTTAATTTCACTATTTCCTTTAACTCCTTTTAAATACCAACTTACATGACTCCTTATTTCTAAAACAGCTCTTTTCTCATCTTTAAGATCAGCTAACATTTTTAGATGTTTTATACACATATTAACTTTATCAATATCAGTTGGTAATTTATAAGGCTTACCCTCTAAATATAAAACAGTATTTCTAATAAGCCAAGGATTACCTAAAACTCCTCTTCCAATCATAACTGCATCACAACCAGTAAAGTCTAACATCTCTTTAGCTTTTTCTGGACTAGTAACATCTCCATTACCAATTACTGGAATTTTAACATTATTTTTGACATCACGAATTATATTCCAATCAGCTTTTCCAGAATATCCTTGACTTCTTGTCCTCCCATGAACACAAATAGCACTAACACCTGCTTCTTCACATACCTTAGCAATTTCTACAGCACTTATATGATTAGCATCCCATCCACTACGAATTTTAACCGTAACTGGGCATCTAACAGCTTTTACTACAGCACTAACTATTTCTTTAACTTTATTAGGTTCTTTAAGTAAAGCACTACCAGCTTGAGCCCTTAAAGCCACTTTAGGGACAGGACAGCCCATATTAATATCAATAATATCAGGCTTCATATTTTTTTCTATATATCTAGCTGCTTCTACAAAACTATCCACATCACTACCAAAAATTTGTTGTACAATAGGACGTTCAACATCTTCCATATAAAGCATATCTATAGTCTTTTTATTATCGTAACATATCGCTTTATCACTAACCATTTCCGCATAGATAAGACCACAGCCCATTTCTTTAACTATCTTACGATATGCGCTATTACAAATACCTGCCATAGGGGCAAGGACAACTCTATTTTCTATTTCAACATTACCTATTTTCCACATAAAATCACCCAACACTTGCAAAATATAAACTTTTATGTTACTATGAATATGTAAAAAAAATTTACATAAACTATTAAGGGAACGTTCAACTCTGCAATGTTGAATGTCTACCCCCATTATTTATTTTTTAGTGATAGACATTTGGTCTTTAAAAAGATCAAGTGTCATTTTTTTATTACAATTATCAATATGATAACTAGAGATAAAATGATAGAAATATGTTTAAGTACTTTTAATTCAAAGATGCGTCTATTCATATCTATCAAACCTCCTTTCCGGAGGTAGACACTCAACTGTTAAAGTTCCCTTAAACATATTATATACTAAAGACATTTTTGATACAATATATTTTGATCAAATTAGATACTTTTTTCATTTTGTTGTTTTAATAAATCTCTAATTTCTTCAAGTAAAATTACTTGTTCATCCTTTTTCTTTTCTTCCTTTTTATGCTCTATTCCTAACTTTTTATCGGCTTTATCTCTTATCTTAGAAACTACTTTAACCATTACAAAAATGCAAAGTGCAATAATTAAAAAATCTACAATACTTTGAATAAAAGATCCATACATAATAGAAGCATCACCTATTTTAATAGATAAACCACTAAAGTCAAGTCCACCTAAAACTACTCCAAGTAAAGGCATAAATATATCATCAACTAAACTACTAACTATCTTAGAAAATGCACCACCAATAATGACACCAATAGCCATATCTAAAACAGCCCCTCTACTAATAAATTTTCTAAACTCCCCTATTTCTTTTTCCACTGTTTTCTTTGCTTTCACATCTACTTCCTCCATTACTTTTTCCACAAGACCTGTGAATAATTGTATATATAATACAGAAAAAAGAACTATTTTTCAAGTTCTTTTATAAGCTCTGCCTTATTCATTTTAGTATAACCTTTAATACCTTTTTCTCTAGCAAGTTCTTTCAACTTAGTTAAACTCATCTTCTCATAACTAGTCTCTTCATCTTCATTAGGCATTTTTCCATGTTCTACTAAGTAATCAATTTGTTCTTTAGTTAATGTCTCATACTCCAATAATGTCTTGGCAAGTAAATCAAGTAAATCTCTATTATCTTTAATAATCTTAGTTGCTTCATCATAACATTTATCAATAATTTTTCTCATTTCTTGATCTATTTCATGTGCTACTTCATTAGAGAAATTACGACTCTTAGCATAATCACGACCTAAGAAAGCACTTCCCTCTCTTTGTTCTAATTGCATTGGTCCTAAATCACTCATACCATATTCAGTAACCATAGCTCTAGCAATCTTAGTAGCTTTCTCAAAATCATTTTCAGCACCCGTTGTTACTTCTCCAAAAACAACTTCTTCACTAACACGTCCTGCAAGTAAACCTGTAATCTCTTCTAATAAATCAGTCTTAGTGCGACAAATCTTTTCTTCACTAGGGATCATCATATTATATCCACCAGCAGCACCTCTTGGAATAATTGTAACTTTTTGAACGTCATTAGCACCTTTTAACTTAATACCAACAACAGCATGACCAGACTCATGATAAGCAACTAATTTTCTATCGTTCTCACTACGTTTAGCACTTGTCTTAGCTGGTCCCATTAGAACCCTATCACTAGCTTCATCAATTTCACTCATTGTAATAGCATCTTTATTACGTCTAACTGCAAGTAAAGCAGCTTCATTAAGTAAATTTTCTAGGTCAGCTCCTGAATATCCTGGAGTTCTCTTAGCAATAGCAGGAATATTAACACCATCTGCTAACACCTTATTACGAGCATGAACTTTAAGTATTTCTTCACGTCCCTTTACATCAGGCAAATTAACTGTAACTTGTCTATCAAAACGACCTGGACGAAGTAGGGCTGGATCTAGTACATCAGGTCTATTAGTAGCAGCAATTATAATGATACCTTCATTTTCACCAAAGCCATCCATCTCAGTAAGTAATTGATTTAATGTTTGTTCTCTTTCATCATGGCCTCCACCAATACCAGTACCCCTTTGTCTACCTACAGCATCAATCTCATCTATAAAGATAAGACATGGCGCTGTTCTTTTAGCTTGTTGGAACATATCACGAACACGACTCGCACCCACACCAACAAACAACTCAACAAAGTCAGATCCACTAATATAATAGAAAGGAACATTAGCTTCTCCTGCAACAGCACGAGCTAACAATGTTTTACCAGTTCCAGGAGGACCATATAAAAGAACACCCTTAGGAATTCTTGCTCCTAATTTTTGGAACTTCTTAGGATTCTTTAAGAAATCAATTAATTCTTTAACTTCTTCTTTTTCTTCATTAAGACCTGCTACATCTTTAAAAGTAACTTTATTTTTTTCACTAGATAGCTTTGCTTTACTCTTTCCAAAATCAAGCGAATTCTTACCTCCGCCCATTTGCTTACTTAAAAACCAGAAACAAACGAACGCTAAAATAGCAATAGGTAAAACATTAGCTAAAACAAGTAAAATTGTACTAGATTCTGGATCAGCAACACTATTAAACTCAAAATCATCAGCATCACTTGCTTCTACTAATTTTCTCATAACTTGATCAGATAAAGGTACCCTAACAAAGAAACTTTCGTTTTCAGCATAATCATCTAAAGTACCTGTAATTTCATAAACTTTCGCTCTATCACGAGGTGTTACTGTAATCTCTTTAACTTCTTTATCTTCAAGACTAGTCATAAACTCATCATAAGTTAAAACATTAACTTTTTGATTAGCAACACTTACAAAATAAACAACCCCAAGCATTACTAGAAGCAAAAAGACATATGGAAGTAAACCTTTTTTTACCACTTTTTTATTTACATTCATTGGAAATCTCTCCTTTTTCTATTCATATCTCAGTATTATATCATAAAATTCATTATTAGTCTTATCAAATTTAGACTTTTTAAGGCCTGGCACAAAAACTATATGTGAGGCACTATCAACTACTATAGGCCATAAATCCCTTTCTGTCAAAGGAATTTTTGCATCTATAAAAATATCTTTAATTTTTTTATGTCCTCCTCCTTTTATAGCCATCACATCACCTAATTTTCTCGTTCTAACTATCAAAGGTAAAACAACTTCTTTACTTGATAATTTAATAATATTATTACTATTACCTTTAACTGAATCCAATTGTTTTAATCTATGACCATTTGGCAAAAGAACTTCTTTAGAAACTTCAATCTCATAACTACTAAAAAGAACAGGATTTCTACTAATAGATAATGTATTATAGCTCTTAATAACCTCTACGTCGTTAGGTAAATTAATTTTAGAATTACTCTTTTTACTATCAATTAATTTCTCCATTAAATCTAAATGCCTATCATTAATTAATATTAAATCATCTTGATAAAAAGCTGAAATAAATCTTTCTAACACAATCCTTTGTAAAAACTTATTAAGAGTTAAATACCTATCTATAAAAAGTTTATTGCCATTAACAACTTTTAAAATAGCTTTACTAGCTTCTTCTTCAATAAAGCTATCTGCATCGCTCAAAACATTACTAAATTTTAAAAACTTTTTATGAATATCTTTATCTTCTTTTTTTAAGAAAGGAAGAATTTCTTTACGATATCTATTTCTTGTATAAACACTACTAAAATTACTATTATCAATAGCATAAGGTACCTTTTCTTTATGACAATAATTAACTAATTCATCTTTAGTTAAACCTATAAAAGGTCTATAAATGTAGTATCCATCCATTTTAACTAATTTTTGAAAGCCACTATACCCCTTTAATGTAGAACCCCTTGCAATCCTCATCAAAATAGTTTCCATTAAATCATCGCCATGATGGGCAGTAAGCAAATACTTAGCATTATATTTTTTTACAACTTCATCAAAAAATTGATATCTTATATTTCTAGCTTCATTATGAAAATTATCATCTCCATATTTTTCTATTTTCATATACTCGAAAATAACGTTATTAGTTTTACAAAAATATTCTAAATCCTCTTTCTCTTTAGCACTCTCACGTCTTTTATCATGATTAACATGGGCACAAACTAATACAATATTTATTTTTTTTCTATATTCCAAAAGAGTTTTAAACAAAGCCATAGAATCAGGCCCATAACTACAACCAAAAACTAAAAAATCTCCAACTTTAACTTTAATATCTTTATACAAATTGTCTATATCCATAAAATCACCACTGTCTAATTACTATTCATCATCTTCAGGTATTTTTAAAATATATTCTCCATCTTTAGAATAATAATATTTTTCTCTTGCATACCGTGCTATATAATCGGAATCTTGAAGCTTTTTAACATCAGACTCTAATTCTTCTTCTTTATCCTTTAGAGAAGCTAATTCTTTCTTTAACTCTCCCTTCTCCTGATATTTACTATATATCATAGTCCAATATCTAAAAATTGTAAATGTAGTAAAAATTATAACAGCAAAAGAAATACATAACAACAAAATAGGACCTAATTTTTTCTTTTTCTTATGTTTTCTAGCCATTAAAATTTCACCTACTTTCCTAACATATATTATAGTATTAGAAAAAAACTAGTTCAATATTAACTAGTCAATTTTTACACTTTTGGTCATCTTTTTTATTTTTTTCTTTAATATCAGGGATTTTTAATAAAAATCTTAACTTTTTACTAAAATTAAAAAACGTGAAAAACCCTAAAGCAATAAACAAATAAAAATACGGATGAATAATAGCACTATTTATTTTTCTCATAACAAGAAAATAGATTAACACTAAGTCAAGTACAAATATAATATTAAAAATAATCTTAACTACTCTTCTCTTATTAAAAAGTAATTTATAATTGAAATTATATAAACAAGATAAAAGGACACCAAATATAAAAGAAAAGATAATAGCAACTATTTGTTCTTTCAAAATCATCATCTAAATAATCGATTAAAGACACTAGCTCCTTCTTTATCTTTTTTACTATTATTCTCATCCATATAAGAAAAACCTTTAACAAGTCCTTTTATAGAAACATTACCAGCTAAAGTATCTAACTTAACAAGTTCTAAATCTTCACCTTTAACAGCCAAATATCCCATAACAGTTTCAAGCAAAAACTCTTCATTATCAAAATTTTCTATTTTCTTAACTCCTGTAATAAGCAAATTTTTTCTTTCCGTAATTGTAATACTATGATTATAATTATTAATGATTGCTTCCTTATTTTCCATATTATCACCTAATAAAGACTATGCAATTACTAAAAATAATATGAAAAAAAGAAGAATTAATCTTCTTTAGTATCTTCATCTTTAATGTTATTATAAGCTTCAATAATTTTATCTTGAAACATTGCTCTAACTTCTGGATTAATTGGATGCGCAATATCACGATACCCACCAGCTTGAGTTTTTCTACTAGGCATAGCAATAAATAAACCATTATCTCCTTCAATAATTCTAATATCGTGTACAGCAAAAGAATCATCAAGTAAAACAGATGCTATACCTTTCATACGACTTCCTTCTTTTTCAATTTTACGTACATTTACAGATGTAATTTTCATATGTAACCTCCTAATACTAAGTCTTATAAGTCAATTCTATACCAGTTAAGTAACTTTTGCAAGTTATTTTTAATTACTTGTCAACCACTTTACTAAAAATCATATCTAATTTATTTAACTACTTAAGAATCTCTAAACTAGACGTTATTAAATCATTATATGAAAAAGACTTAATATTATCATCACCAACTAACTTAACAACAAATATAGAATGATAAGTTTCTATTATCTTTCCATCAAATTCTGCTATTTGATTTCTACTACCATTAAATTTAAAATGAAGAGTTTTCCCTTCCTGTCTTTTAACCTCATCTCTTATTTTATCTACATTCATCTAGGATACCCCACATACATAACACCATTAGTAATAATTCCCCCCATACCATCACTACCATAATGAGTTTTAGAAAGCAATGATATTAAATCAATCTCTTTATTCTTGGGAGATAAAGCAATAGTACTAGCAATTATAGCAGGATCAAGAGCATGAATATTAATTCTTTTAGGACTAGAAGCAAAGTTAGCACCTGCTTTTATTAAATCTTCATAAAAAGACTGACAAGCACCCGCTATTATAATAAGCTTATCTTGATTTCTTTCATACTCTCTAGCTTTAACAGTCGCCTTTACAAAATTAGAAGAATTCTGATAACTAGACAAAGTGTTTTTATCTTTATTTTTTTTAAATGAATCATGTCCTGTAATAACCAAAATATCAGGCTTATATTTTTCTAAACAAGAAGTAATTTCTTTATCAAAATCCTCTTCATCTAAATTCACTCCATAAGCTTCCAGATGCATATCTTTATAAAAGTCTATACATCTTCTTAAATAATCATTATCACCATCAATATGTAAAATTTTTCCAGGTAAATAAAAATATTCACTACGGTCTAAATTCAACATATCTTTAATTTTCTTAGCATCACTTCTATCTTTATCATTATCTAAAACCAAAGAAACAGATTCCAAATCATCTAAATTACTATCAGCATAAAGCCTTACGTCAATACCTTTTAAATAAGCTATATCACCTTTAATATCAGCAATTATAAACAAAATATCATTATTATATGAATTTCTTGTAACATAATCACCAACCTTAAACCCTTTAAACATACATTTCACCCATTAAATTATATGTTTAAAAGAAATAATTATGATTTTAAAGTATTAGCAATATCTACAAAGATTTTATAATCTATTGCTTCAGCCCTGACATTTAAATCATAACCATATTTAGAAAGAACAGACTCTATTTTTTTTAAATCATATTTTTTCAAGTTATTACGTAAAGTTTTTCTCTTAAACTGAAAAGAGTCATGAACAAGTTCAATAAAAAAATCTAAATTATTTAACTTTTCTTTATTTTCCTTTTTAGTAAAAGAAACAACAACACTATCTACATTAGGCCTAGGATGAAACTGATTACGATCAACAATAAACTCTTTTTTTATCAAAAAAAAGTAATTTAAAATAACTGTAAGAGCATTATATTCTTTTTTAGAAACACTACTACAAAACCTATCACCAACTTCTTTTTGAACCATCATTACTATCTTTTCAAAAGGCAAATTACTAGAAATTAATTTAAATAAAATCGGTGTTGTTATATAATAGGGAACATTACTAACAAAATAAAGATTACCATAATTAAAACTATTTATATCATCATTTAAATTAGCTTTTAAAAAATCAGAAAATAATAGCTTTATATTATCAAAATCTTTAAATCTAAGTGAAAGAATATCCTCTAAACTAGTATCAATTTCATAAGCTAGTATTTTACTATCTTTATAAATATCTGCAAGAACCACAGTTAAATTGCCACTTCCGGGACCAACTTCAATAATTAAAGAATTAGGTTTAACATCTGCTACAACAGCTATTTTCTTTATAATTGCTTTATTAGTCAAAAAATTCTGTCCAAACTTCTTCTTAAATTTAAAATCATCCATCATACCACTTTCTTTCATATTACAAATTATATTAACAGATTAAATAAATGTAAAGAAAAAAGTCTAAGCTTTCTTTTTATCATTAGACTTTTCTCCTATTTTTTTATCTTTCTCTCTAAACATAAATAAAATATCTGCAATTATCAAACCATATAACATTATCTTTATATAAGGTAAGAAATTATCAAAGAAATTAAAATCTATACCATATCCATATTTAGCATTTAAAACCATATTAGTATCAAAAATTGCTCTACAACCTACAAGAATAATGGTAATAAACACTAAACAACAAGTTAAATTATAAAACAAATTTTTAGAAATTCCCACTTGCTTTAAAATCATATTAACGATAAATAAAACTAATAAAATTGTAAAGGGAATAAATTGTGGTATAACACTCGTCATATCTTTTTCTAATCGTATATTCATTCTAATTAATATAAATAAAGTTAATCCAAAAGCTCCAATTAAAAGAAGAAACTTAAGACCATAAAATAAACCATTAAATATTCTTTTCATCTTAACCTCCTACCACTACACTTCTAAACCAATTTGATACTTCTACAAGTAAGTCTAATGAATTAGAATAACTATTCATTGTATCAGAATAACTATCACTAACTAAATTAAAAAAGTTATTCTTATTGGCTTGCGTAGTAAAATAATAATGATCTGAATTTTCAAGATTACTTTGAACATAATCAGTAGAAGATAATAAATTATCAACATTCATATCAATATATGGCTTCACCAAATTAAAATTAGGTAACATTGCAACTGTATCAGTATTAAACATAGATTTTACTTGCATAACTAAACAACCATTAAGTATTTCATTTTTATAATCAACAACAAAATTGTAACTATCATTAATACCAATCTCATCAAGATTTAAATAATGCATCATTGTATCACCTTCAATAATATCAAGACAAGACTGCAATTTAGCTTGCGCTGTATTAAGGCCATAAACATTCAAAGACCCCGTATAAGTAGATTGATTATAAACATTTATATTATTTCTAATTATTTCTATTTTATTTTCTATACTAGCTTTACTAGTATCATTATAAGAACTAACATCAACAACTTGAGATAATTCTTGTGCATGATAGAAATTTATAAAAAGCAAGAAAAAAGCTAATCCAAAAATTAATCCCGTAAACGTATAAGCAAACATATTAACATATTCTAATAATATTTTTTTCATAAATCTTCCTCCATTTGTACATTAATATTAAAATGATAATATTTATTCTGCCAATCAGTATTAGCCGAAGACTCTGCTACATAAATACGTAATTGATAATTATTAGTATGGCCAGATAAAATATTTCTAGTATCTAAAACATTATTTTTAATATCGCTTAAATCTCCACTTTTAATAACAGTACCATTTAAAGATAATTGATAACGTAATTGATTCCTAGAAAGCAATTCTTTACTACTATAAGAAACATCATCACTAATAATAGCATCTTCCAACAAGACATTATAAATAGTAGAGTTTTCACCATTATTCACAACTGTAAATTCATAAGGTGTTAATCTTTTAGCAGTTTCATCATCCAAAGGAATCAAACCACTCTCATCAATTACATTATTGCTATTGCTTAATTGAACATTAATATTACCTGTAGTATTACTAGTACCAGTACTATTGTAAAAAAATTTATACCACAACATAGAAGTTCCAAAAATAAAAGCAAATAAAGCAACACCAGCTAAAACTAATAAAATTACTTTTTTCATTTTTTAAACCTTCCTCTCTTTTCTTTCTTAAAATTATTATCTATTTCCTTACTCTTATCTTTACCATTAGAAGATTTAATAGTTTTAACTAATTTATATATATCATAACCAATAATCATAACAGCAGGTACAATAATAATTGCAACCCATCCTAATACAGAACTAAGATAATATTGAATATAACCAATTTTAGGAATTCTAAATAATACTCTACCATATATTTCATTAAAACTTATTCTCGAAGAATCTTGCGTATTATTATTATCTCCCTTAGTAGTAAACAAATATTCCCCACTACTTGTTTTTTCTATATCTACAATCCTATGAGTAACAAGAACTCCAGAATATCTATAATCTGTAGAATTAAAAGTTACTATATCTTCCTTTTCAATTTCTTCGGGATTATCTACTCTCATCGTAACAACAACATCTAATACATTAATAGTTGGAACCATAGATGGACTAACTATTGTATAAGCAGAAAACAAATCTTTTTTATTATTACCAGACTTCAAATTATATTGCTTATCAATAAAATTAACTACAAATACTAAGAAAACAATAATCATTATTAAACAAATAGAATACATCAATACTGTTGCAATAAAATGAAATACTTTTCTTAAAGTAGTCAACCATTGCTTAACTTTTTCTTTTTTCAAGCTATCACCCACTTATTATTCTTACTATATAAAATCACAAATGAACAAAGGAACAAAACTAACTTTGTCCTTCCAAATAATTGCTTTTCAAATTTCCCTTGTTATAAACAGATGGCTAACTCTATCTACAACTACATTCTATCAAAAGAATAGATATATTTCTATACTTTTAAAATAACTTTACAAGACATGTAAACAAAGGAAATAAAGAAACAACTTTATTCATCTAAATCAACCTTCGCCTTAATAGATACCTTGACTCCAAAAGTTTTTTCTAATTCACCAACCTCTGTATTTTCATCTACCCACATTCTTAAACGATATTTAATAACAGCACTCTTATTTAACGAATCACTATCTAGTAACATACTTCCTGCCATAGTACCTAAATCAGTACTTTCAGTAAGTGGTGTAAAATGCTTAGGAGCCATGACCTCTTCATATTTATTATTATTCATTTTCTCTAAATACAATTTAACTTCATCATTATTAAGTGTAGAATTTTCAAGCTTCTCAGCAGCAATTTCATAATTAGTAACAACATCTCCTGTAATATTTGCTTCAACAGTAAAATCAAAATATTGGTTTTCATCTGTCAAGATTTTACCAGCCTCATCATTCATAGGATAAGCATTAGTTATGTTGATACCATTTGTATTTTCTGTATAATCTAAATAAATATTACCTGTACTTATAGTATTAAAATTACTACCATTTTCTTTAGTATAAGTAAAAGTTGCCATGGATATACCTATTACCATAACAATAAATATAAACAAACAAACAATAATAATAAATAACTTATTGTTTGACTCTTTCTTTATAGATTCATCTTCATAATTATTATTATCCATAATAACACCCTCTATCTTAAAGTAATTGTACCACACTAATTTTTTTAGGTAAAGAAAAAGTGTAGTTTATCTACACCATTACACTTAAACTGACATATTACCATAGACATTTATTCTCAACGCATAAGACATACTTTCTTCTTCAGGAAGAACATAATCTGATGCAACCCACATTCTTAAACGATAACTACGACTTCCAGTTTCCGTAAAATTATCTTGTAAAATTATATACTGATTATCAGGAACATAAGAAATGTTATTAGTTGATTTCAAATTGGAAATTTTTGTAGGAGCTACAACTTGACTTTCTCTATTACCATCGATACTAGTTAAATAAACCTTTACTCCTTCATCTGGTAGAGTACTATTATCTTGAACTTTAACACCAGCGACTACATAATCAACAATAGTATTTCCACTCATAGAAGCACTTACAGTAAAATCAAAATATTGGTTAGTACCAGAAAGTGCCATACCAACAGCATCTGTAGTAGGAAACGCGTCAAATAAATTAATACCATTGTTATTTTCACTATAACTCATTGTAATAGTACCTGTTAATACTTTATTAATTTCTTCACCATTTTTAGAATAATAAAAAGCTGCATAACTAACCGCTAATACTGCAATTAACAATATAATAATAGCAACTATTGTTAATAAAACCGATTTAGATTTATTTTTGCAATTACTCATATCTTAGCCTCCACATTTATAATAAAATATAAAATAAAACTATTGAGCAGCAGCTGCTCCATACACATTAACTTTTAAAGAATACATCCCCGAATCAGTAAGAGTACTAAAGTCATCAGCGACCCACATTCTTAAACGATATGAATGTTTAATAGAGCTAGTAAGAATACCTGTAGAAAGAATAAATTCACCACTAGGAGCTTGATAATTTTCAGACCCGGTCGTTACATCTAACTCAGATATTTTAGTTGGTGCTAATATCTCACTATCAGCACTATTATCCATATTAGTTAAATATACTTTAATTGCTGAATCATCAACAGTAGAGCTTCCTTTAACAGCAGTAATAGCATAATTAATAGTAGTAGAACCACTACCATTAATTGTAGTATCAATTGTAAAATCAAAAACATTATTAGTACCAGATAATGACCTACCTTGTTCATCTGACATAGGTAAAGCGTTGACTAAATTAATACCGTTTTCAGGTTCACTATAAGTCATATTAATAGTACCAGTTGTAATTGTATTATTAACTTCACCAGACTGACTAAAGTTAAATGCTGCAAACGAAACACCTATAACAACTAAAACTAAGATAAATACGCCTAAAGATGATAATAACACTTCTTTAGAATTATTCTCCATCATTACTAACCTCCTATACTACAACAAATATACCATAGAAAAGAGTTTAATATCAACATTTTTTCAAAAAAAGAAAAAAGTGCCAGAGATTAGACACTTTTTAAAATTAATCATACTACTATTGAGCAGCAGCAGCACCATATACATTAACTCTTAATGTATAAGTTTGACCACCTGGAGCTTCTTGTACGCCTTCACCATCTGGATCAACATTTTGTTGATCAATAGGATAATCAGAAGCAACCCACATTCTTAACTTATACTGATTAGATTGAGTATTTTTAAATGTACCAGACTCAAGTATAAATTGACCATCTGGAGCACCTGAAGCATCTGATGAAGTTTTTGTTAAAGCAGAAACTTTTTTAGCTCCTCCTGTAAAATTAGTAGTAGCTGTATCAGATGAATTAGTCAAATAAACTTTTACATATTCATCTGTTAAAACTTCATCTGGTGTAGTAACAGCAGTAATAGCATAATTAATAGTAGTAGAACCACTACCATCAATTGTAGCACTTACAGTAAAGTCAAAAGTATTACCAGCACCACTTAAAGCTTTACCTGTAGTATCATCCATTGGCACAGCATCAGTTAAAGTAATACCATTTTCTGGTTCGCTATAACTCATACTAATAGTACCAGTAGTAATTACATTTTCTTTAACACCAGTTTGACTAAATGTAAAAGCTGCAAATGAAACTCCTACTACAGCTACAACTAAAATTGCTACTCCTAATACAGATAATAACACCTGCTTAGAATTATTATCTTTCACCTTGTATCTAACCTCCTTCTATGATAACTATAGCATAGTTCTAATTATTAAAGCAACTATTTTTTCAAAAAAAAGAAAAAAGCATCTTAAATTAGACACTTTATTACCATCCATACCTAATAATTTCAAATTTAATATTATTGCTGGTTGCAAATCCCTCTAAATTAGACTGACTAGTAAATAACAAATCCATATGATTACCAGTAACTGAACCTCCTCTATCCATTACAATAGCAAGAATAGGTTCAATATAAATATTAATACCACTTATTCTAACAATACTTCCACAAGGAATAGATCTATCAGCAGCTACTACTCTAACCGTACCATAAACTTGATCTTCAAAATAAATATTACCATTTTGAAAATTCTGTCTAGGAGGGCAGGCACTATTACCAGTACATCCAGGGCAATCAGGGCCATATGCCGTTAACGTCCCCATAAAAGCTACAGGACTACTACTAGCAACAGAAATAGCATCATAAAAACTATCATAAAGTACTGGTTCAGTTAACTTTTCTGCTTCTTTAATAGAGTTATATTTATTAACAATATGAACAGCTTGAAGACTCTTTACACTATTTATATTAGAAGTCATCACTGTTTTTTTACTATTACCTGATAATATAACAAAAGCTAAAATGAAAATAAAACCAATAAATCCAAAATACTTTAAAAACTTTCTTCCCATTGACAATACCTCATCTTCTATTAAAAACTATACTAGCATTATTATTTGGTAAAGTCAAACAAACTAGAAGCATTCTTACTGGTAATTTTTGCTATTTCTTCCACACTTATATTTTTTAAAGAAGAAATAAAAAGAGCAATATACTTTAAATATTTAGAAGAATTAACCTTTCCTCTATATGGAACAGGAGTAAGATAAGGACTATCAGTTTCTAAAACTATTTTCTCTAAAGAAATTTCTCTAACAACATCTTTCAACTTAGAATTTTTAAAAGTTACAACACCACCTATCCCTAATAAAAATCCCATACTTATATAAATCTTAGCAGTTTCTAAACTACCACTAAAACAATGTATAATACCCTTAACCTTATATTTCTTTAAAATATTAATTGTATCTTGTGTCGCATCTCTAGAATGAATCACAACTGGTAAAGAAAAGGACTCAGCAATTTTTAATTGTTCTTCAAATAGCCACAACTGTTTCTCTTTATTTTCCTTACCATAATGATAATCAAGCCCTATTTCCCCAATACCAACCACTTTTTTTCCTACAAGCAAGCTTTTTAAATAATCAATATCATCTAAAGTAGTAATATCAGCATATTCTGGATGATACCCTATTGTAACATAAACCATATCATACTTTTCTTTTAACATCATTACTTCATTAATACTATCCCTACTACAACCAGACACAATAATTTTATCAACTAAAGCTTTTTTATTTTCCTCTATAACATTATCTATATCATCATAATCTTCAATACTCAAATGACAATGTGTATCTATATACATCCAATCACCTCTAAAAAGATTATATCAAAAAAGAAATCTAATAAACAGATATATCTCTATTTAAAAGATTTCTTTTTTCTTCGACATAAAAACAATCTTATTAAATAAAATGTTACTAAAACTAAATAAACAATATCTAATAAATTATGTCCTAAAATAACCATTAAAAATAAAACCGCATAAAGAACTAAAAATACAATTACTTCAATATCTAACTTTCGTCTTTTAGTCATAACTCTATCCTTTCTTACGACTTAAATACTACTTGTTACTACGACAACTACCCTTCAACTATAACATAAAATGAGATAACTCTTAAGAAATTATCTCATTTATTTTCATGTTTACAGCATATTTTACAATCTTTAAAGTCACAATATTCTTGACTGAATTTATAAATCATGCTCACTTAAAAATTTTTCTTTATCTATTCTTTCAAACAGTATTTTAGGAGTACCAACCTCATACTTATTATCCTCTAAATAAGTATTATCTTCTTCCATATTATTAATTTGTCTTAATATTTCCTTACTAGTCTGTGGAATAGCAAAAGAAAGATTAATAGAACATACTCTAATAGATTCAAGTAAATTATATAAAACAGTCTCTAACCTGTCTTTACTATTTTCATCTTTAGCAAGTATCCAAGGAGTAGTTTCATCTATATACTTATTACTAGCTCTTAAAACTTCTAAAATTGAGTTTATCGCTTCAGACACTGCTAACTTATCCATTGATTTATCAATATTACTACTTAAATTATTAATTTTATTAATAAACTCACTATCTAAGTCTTCATAAACTCCCTTATTATTAACAACACCACCAAAATACTTATTAGCCATACTTATAGTACGTTGTACTAAATTACCCAAAGTATTAGCAAGATCACTATTAATTACATCTATTAGTAATTCATAAGTTAAATTACCATCATTAGCATAAGGAATCTCTTTAAGTAAATAATATCTAACTGCATCAACACCAAATAAATCTACTAAATCATCCGCGTATATAACATTACCTTTACTTTTACTCATCTTATCATTATCTGTAAGTAACCAAGGATGACCAAATATTTTTTTAGGTAATGGTAAATCTAAAGCCATTAATATAATAGGCCAATAAATAGTATGAAAACGTAAAATATCTTTTCCAATTAAATGCAAATCAGCTGGCCAAAGCTTTTTAAATAAATCACTACTACCTAGAGGGTCATATCCTATAAAAGTAATATAGTTTGTTAGAGCATCTATCCATACATAAATAACATGTTTAGGATCAAAAGTAACAGGAATACTCCATTTAAAAGTAGTTCTTGTAACACATAAATCTTGTAAACCAGGTTTTAAGAAATTATTAATCATTTCATTCTTACGAGACTCTGGTTCTATAAAATCATCATGCTCTTCAATATATTTTAATAATCTATCCTGATATTTACTCATTCTAAAGAAATAAGCTTCTTCTTTTTGTTTCTGAACTTCTCTTCCACAATCAGGACATCTACCATCTTCTAATTGATTATCAGTAAAAAAAGATTCACAAGGAGTACAGTACCATCCTTCATATTCACCTTTATAAATATCACCTTGTTCATATAATTTATTAAATATCTTTTGAACAACTTCTTTATGATGTTTATCAGTAGTTCTAACAAAATTATCATAACTAGTATCCATTAAGTCCCAGATTCTTTTAATCTCAGTAGCAATAGAATCAACAAATTCTTGAGGACTGGCTCCTGCTTCTTTCGCTTTAGTTTCTATTTTTAAACCGTGCTCATCTGTACCAGTCTGAAAATAAACATCATAGCCTTTACTTCTTTTATATCTTGCAATGGCATCTGCCAACACAACTTCATATGTATTACCAATATGAGGCTTTCCTGATGTATAACTTATAGCTGTTGTAATATAATATTTCTCCATAATATTTCCTCCTTCAAAATAAAAAGATTTATCATTTCAAAAGGACGATAATAACCGTGGTACCACCTTTCTTTACAATAAACCTTGCATCTCATTCTAATTAACGCTTAGCACGTTCATACTTACATATCAATATGAAAGTTCAGAAGCCATATTTTATAGAAATTATCGCTTCTTTTCCACCAACCAAGAAGTCTCTATAACTAAATAACTATAAAACTCTTCATCAAAACTTTTAATAAAGCTAGTTTAACATAACGAAATCTAATCTTCAAGATATTTTGATAGAAAATTAGCAATTATTTGTACTATATGTTCATCTTCCTCAGTAAAACTTTTACTTTCTTCAACAACCATTAAAACTAAACCTATTGTTTCACCATCTGATAAAACTGGACTAAGAATATATTTATATTCAGTAACCGTATCTTTATTATCAACAAGTTCTCTGGCTAGACTAGAACTTTTAACTAAGTTTTCCGTTTGAAATAAATATTCTTCTAATTTAGTAGAAATATTAAAACCGCAAAAATCTTTTTTTAATTTACCACTACCTGCTACAAACTTATCACGATCTGTAACAAAAATACTTTTATTAATAGTTATATAAATAGTATCAAGTAAAGACTGTGCTATTTCACTTAAATCTGCACTAGTAGAAAATTTTTTCAAGCTAATAGTTTCTTTATCAACAAAAAACTCTAAAGATTCACCATCTCTGATTCTAAGAGATTTTCTAATATCTTTAGGAATAACTATTCTTCCCAAATCATCAATTCTTCTTACTACACCTGTTGTCTTCATAATCGCTCCTTCCTTTACAGTAGTATTGTTCCAATATCTGCCCATTTTATACCATCTAAATTATGCTATCTAATGATATTATAAACATAAGAAGGAGTTTTTTTCCTTGGTAATTATTTCCAGTTAAAAAAATAAGCATAAAAAAACACTCATCTAATCAAATAAATGAGAATTTTCTTTTGTAAAAACAAATCTTTCTACCTGCTCTTTTAAACTATTAAGAAGTATTGTATCTTTAACCAATATTTTCATATCAATAGTCTCTAATATTTGTTTAACATAGGTTGTTTGTAAAAACTTAGTAGCATCTTTTTTAAAGTTAGAATTACTATCTTTAACAATTAAATCCAAATTACTTATAAGTTTTTCTTTAACAAGACTAGTAAGAACTTGTTTCTCTTCTTTTTTCGCTTCTTTATTAAACTTAACCAATTCTTTCTTTAAATTTTTAACTAAGTCCATTGGCTTATCATCATCAAACTTAGAATAATTATCTTCTATTAATTTTATTCTTTTCTTAAAAATATTTCTAAACTTCTTCTTTAATTCTTCTTTATAACTAATTAAAACTTCATTAAACATATCACTATTTAAAATTAAATTATTATGTTTAGCAATATTAAGAACTCTTTGTTTCACTGTATCCATCGCTTCAAGTGGTACTTCTATAACTCCATTAATAATATCATCTTCTATTAAAGAATTAGTATTATTAGTAGCAAGTTCTAATCCTGCTGTCATTAATATTTGTTTATGCTGTTTTAAAATATCCTCTTTAACCACTACTATCATAGCCTCCAATTCTATTAATAAGTATAAGAAGATAAAATGTTTTAGTCAAGAGACAAAAGAAAAAGAGCCTAAGCTCTTATCTATAACTATTCTTTAAAAAGTTTGAATAAACTTTAGATTCAGTATCAATATATTCTCTATATTCAGATATATCATAAGCAAGTTTTTCAATTTCACCATTCTCATCGATAAGTGGAACTATTAAGTCATAACCAGCTAACCTTTTTATTTCTAAAGGCATTAACATAAGTCTAGAGCGAAGTTTATTTTGCACTTTAATATAAATACAAACACCTTCATAAATTAAATACTTAACTCTCTTATGAGGAGAATTATCATACATTTCTTTTGCAGCATCTTTATCAAGCTCATAAAAATCAGAAAAGCTTTTATCCGCCTTAATACCTAGTTCTTCTTTAGAAGATAAAAGTGGTAAGAAGGAAATATCAATGCTATTAAAATATTCTTTTTTAAGTTCTATACCATCTGCTTCCATCAAAGTTCTAAGTGTATAAACAATAGTCACTAAATCTATTACTTTTATATTATCTATACAATATTTTCCCTTTAATAATGGATTAGCTATGCAAAGCCTAACATTATTATCATCAATAGCTTCAACCGAACAAATAGTTTTTAACAAATCGTTATACAATATATTAAATCTTTCATTTTCACCAATATAAACAGAAGCAAAATCTCTTTCTAACATTTCTTTAATAATTGTATCATATTCAGCCACAAAACCTCTCTCCCTTCATTTGCCACATATTATACACTATTTTATTCAATATGTAAAGAAAACTTAACCTACCATACTAGACAACAAGGCAACTAAATAATAGATAGGATGCTTCTCTAATTTAACAATATCTAAGATAATAGTTAAATCATTTTCTCTACTCTTAAATCTAAACATAGGTGTAATAGTATAAGCATTCATAAATAAATCTTCTGTATTTAACTTACTAGTAGCATCTCTATTAAAGTAAAGTTCAATAGTGTTTTTAGTCTCACTAACTTTAGTTGTACTTTCTTTCTTAACAAATTATTCAAAATAAACAAAAAGAAAATAACAAATTATATTATTTTCCTCTTAAAATTCTGTTTACAAAAGAATTACCATTTTTTTGATAATAACTAATATTACAATCTATCATAGATTTTACTTCATATGGCATTTGTTCTAATCTTGACACTTTAAGTTTTTCTATTAAATTATTTTCAGATTCATCAAACCTCGCACATTTTAAAAGAAGCCATAACTCAGCATCCATATCAAAAGCAGCTTCAGGAAAATCAAAATTTTCTATACTAATATCTCTTTTTTTCGCTACTATTTCATCAATTTCTTTTTCTGATACAATATGTGCTCTTGAAATAGGTAACTTACTATCATCCCTAGGAATTTGTCTTTTCCTTAACATAAATACTATTCCAGATAATAAATTAATATCTTGAATAAATAAACTTTGATTTAAATATGGACTATCAAGATAACATAAAATTTTTCCATGATAATCTTCAATAGAACAAAGTGTTTTTATTTCATCATTATAATAAACTGCAAAAAAATCATTATCATCTAAATAAACTCCATGAAAACCTAATTCATTTAACTTTAGCGCAGCTGTCATAAGAAAATTATATTTTTCTTTCACAAAACCTCTCTCCCTTCATTTGCAACATATTATACACTTTTTTCTTTCATTTGTAAAGGAAAACTTAACTCACCATACTAGATAACAAAGCAACTAAATAATAGATAGGATGCTTCTCTAATTTAACAATATCTAAAATAATAGTTAAATCACTTTCTCTACTCTTAAATCTAAACATAGGTGTAATAGTATAAGCATTCATAAATAAATCTTCTGTATTTAACTTACTAGTAGCATCTCTATTAAAGTAAAGTTCAATAGTGTTTTTAGTCTCACTAACTTTAGTAACACCCACTTGTTTAACAAGTTTCTCAAACCACTCTTCATACATATAAACAATAATATCTTCACTAAGTTTACCAAATCTATCCTCTAAAACACTTCTAACTTCTTCAAGCTTCTCTTTACTATCTATTTCATTAATCATTCTATGAATCATAATCTTAAGATCATCATCAGTTACATAATCATCACTAATATGAGTAGATACATTAAGTAATGTTTTATTAGTTTCTTCCTCTTGTTCTTCCTCTACAACATTACCTTTAAGACGTTCTACTTCTTCATTAAGCATCTTTAAATAAAGGTCAATACCAACACTATCAATAAAACCTGCTTGTTTACTACCTAAAATATCTCCTGCCCCTCTAATAGATAAATCACGAGTTGCAATAGAAAAACCACTACCTAACTCTGTAAACTCTTTAATAACTTTTAAACGTTTTTCAGCAGTCTCAGTTAATACTTTATGTTCTTGATACATTAAGTAACAATAAGCGATTTTATTACTACGACCAACTCTACCTCTTATCTGATATAACTGAGCAAGTCCAAATCTATCAGCATCTAAAATAATTAACGTATTAACATTAGGAATATCTATACCAGTTTCTATTATAGTCGTACATACTAAAACATCTGCCTCATGATCAATAAATTGTTGCATTACATCTTCAATTTTAGTCTTATCCATCCTACCATGAGCATAAATAACTCTAGCACTAGGAACAAGATTCTCTATCTCCATTACTTCTTGTTCAATATTTTCTACATTATTAAATAATAGAAATACTTGTCCATCACGAGACATCTCTTTCATTATCGCTTCTTTAACAAGTTGTTTATTATAACCAATAACATAAGTCTGTATAGGATATCGATCTCTTGGTGGAGTCTCTATTAAAGATAAACTTCTAATACCTGCAATAGACATTTGTAAAGTTCTTGGAATTGGTGTAGCCGTTAAAGTTAAAACATCTACAGTACTCTTATACTGTTTTAGTTTTTCTTTATGTTTAACTCCAAATCTCTGCTCTTCATCAATAATTAATAATCCTAAATCTTTAGGTCTAATATCATCACTAAGAATTCTATGTGTACCAATAACAAAATCTATTGTTCCTTCTCTTAACTCTTCAATGATTCTATTACGTTCCCTTGTACTAGTAAATCTATTTAAAAGCCCAATATTAACAGGAAAGTCTTTAAATCTCTCTAAAGCATTCTTATAATGTTGACTAGAAAGAATCGTTGTCGGACATAAAAGTAATACTTGCTTATTATCCATAATCGCTTTAAAGGCTGCTCTAAAAGCAACTTCTGTCTTACCAAAACCAACATCTCCTACTAATAATCTATCCATAGGAGACACTTTCTCCATATCTTCTTTTATCTGTTTAGCAGCAAGTAACTGGTCATTTGTTGCAACATAAGGAAAAGCATCTTCAAACTCTTTTTGTAACTCATTATCAGAAGAAAAAGCAAAACCCTTTTGTCTTTCACGCTCAGCTTGAACTCTTAATAAGTCATTAGCCATATCTTGGACTTTACTTTTAACTCTACTTTTTACTTTTTCCCACTCTTTACCACCAAGTTTATAAATAGTAGGACGAACACCCTCCTTACCAGTATATTTATAAAGCATATCAATCTTTTCAACAGGAATATAAAGCTTATCATTACCCTGATATAAAACTTCTATATAATCTTTAAGTACACCTTGTTGTTCTAAAGTCTTTAACCCATTATAAATACCAATACCATTAACTTGATGAACAACATAGTCTCCAATCTCTAATTTATTTAAATCAGTTATCTTTGTATTATATTTAAACTTAGTCTTATATCTCTTAACCTTCTCATTGTTTTTAAATAACTCTCTACCCGTTAAAAAGATATAATTTTTATACTGAAAACCACTATCTAATCCAAATGAAACTAAATTAAGCTTATTAGGATAAATCTCTTCCATAGTTGTATCCATTATAGGTAAAGATATCTTACTTCTAAAACTATGTAACTGATAATCTTTTAAACAAACAATAACAGTATAATTAGCATATAACTTTTCTCTAATATATTTAGTAATACCTTCTATATCATCATTAAATAAAGGTAGCTCCTTACTATTAAAATTAATAACCTTTAAAGACTTATCTAAATTATCTACAGTTAAATAATGTAGAGCATTATTTTCATAGATATCATCAAAATCAAACATATAACTTCCTTTAAAGTCTATGTCTTTCTCTTCCCTATACTCTAACATATCAGTACATATCTGCTTATAATTTATTAACATTGAACTCTTATCTTTATAAATAGTAATATGATTATCTAAATAACCACCAATATTAGTGACATCACCGTATTCACTTAAATATTTAGTACTTCTCTTTTCTTCATCTATAAAAGTATCATTAGAAAATATTTCTGTATAAGGATATATATCTACACTATTTATTTCACTCAAAGACTTTTGACTTTTACCATCAAAGTATCTAATAGAATCTATTGTATCGCCAAAAAACTCTAATCTTATAGGATTAGATTCACCTAATGGAAAAATATCTATAACAAACCCTCTAACACCAATTTCACCGGTCTTAGTAACTAAAGTAGTTCGCTCATATCCAATATTAGTAAGTTTTTTAACTAATTCTTTAGGACTAATCTCATCATTAACTTTTAAAGATAAAGTACTCTTTAAATATTCTTTTTTTAAAGGTAAATATCTTAAATATCCCATTAAGTTAGTAATAACTATCGAAGGCTTATCACTACTTACTTCTTTTAATGTCTCAAGTCTAGTAACCATTAAATCAGGACTAATAGCCATCGCTTCACTAGTTAAAAAGTCATCCATCGGAAACAAATATACATTATCTGTATAATTACTAATACTTCTATATAAACTATTAGACTCTACTAAATTAGAAGTAACTATCAAAATATTTTTATTATTATCATAAAGCTTATTTACATAAACAGCAAAAAGCTCTTCAGTCATCCCTGTAAGAGCGATATCTTTATCATAAATTTTCTCAAAGAAGTTATCAAATACTTTCATAGTTACCCCTTTCTATTATATTTACTCATCAAAGAGGTAAAGTCCATTACAAAATAATCATCTAAAACATTAACTAAGGTATCAAACATTGCATCTATCTCATTTAATTCTTTTTTACTAAACTTAGATAACACATAATTAATAACATCATCTTTATCATTAGAAATACCTACTCTAAGTCTTTTAAAACCATCAGTTCCAAGATGAGAGATAATACTCTTTAAGCCATTATGACCCCCACTACTTCCATTCCTTCTTAATCTAAATTTACCTAAATCCAAATCAAGATCATCACTAATAACTAAGATATCTTGAGCATTTAGTTTATAAAAGTCTAGAAAAGCACGAACAGCAATACCAGAATTATTCATATAAGTAGTCGGCTTAATAAAGATAACTTTCTCATTATTAATAGTAGTCTCTACATACATAGCATTAAACTTTTCTTTAAATTTATCTGTAATATTTTTATACTCTAAATATCTATCTACTAACATAAATCCCATGTTATGTCTTGTATTTTCATATTCTTTTCCAATATTACCTAGCCCAACGATTAGTTTCATAATGTTACCTCTTTTCTAAAAATTATTTCCCGGGAAATAATTTATTTATTATTATCAAGATATTCTTTATAGGCAATAGACTTAGGAATGCCTCTTTCTTTTGCTACTAACTTAATAGCTTCATTCTTAGTATTACCATCTTTTATATAAAAATTAACATGTTCTACAATACTCATGCTATTAAAGTCAAATTCTAAAACAGCACCTTCTACCACAATAACAAATTCTCCCTTAATAGGAAAGTTCCTTGTCAATACTTCACTTATTTTACCTCTAATCGCTTGTTCATACTTTTTAGATATTTCTCTAACTACACAAATATTTCTATCCCCAAAGACTTCTTTAATATTATTTAAAGTATCGATTAATCTATGAGGAGCCTCATAAAATATTAGAGTATAAGGATGATTTTTTAAAGACTCTAATTCTTTTATCTGTTTATTTTTCTTAGCATTAAGAAAACCATAAAAAGTAAAAGGTTGAGGTACTAGAGCAGATATTGTTAAAGCAGGAACAAAGGCTGTAGCCCCTGGCAAACTCACTATATTATAATTATGTAAAGAAATATAGTCAACAATTCTATACCCAGGATCACTAATTAAAGGAGTACCCTGATCAGTAACTAAACCTACATTTAAACCAGACTCTAAAAAGCCAAGCACCTTATCTTTTATTTTATCTTCATTAAATTCATGACAACTAACTAACTTCCTTTTAATGTTATATTTACAAAGTAGCTTAGAAGTCTCCCTAGTATCTTCACAAAGTATAACATCAACAAGTTCTAAAGTTTTTAATCCTCTAATCGTAATATCATCTAAATTACCAATAGGTGTAGGTATTAAATACAAACTAGGCTTATCCATTAATATCACTTTTTCCTTTCACAATTATTGTTCCTATATAAATTCTAATAATTCTTTAAATTCTGTATATCCAGACTCTGAATTAAGATGTCCTCCATCATCAATAACAATTTGTTTAGTAGCAATTAAATCTGCAAACTCTTTTTCTACTTCATATTTAACATATGGATCATTTTTAGTATAAAAACAAATTATATCATCGCAATAATTTTTAATATCTTCTAAATTATCTAAATACATAGTTTTATTTACAGTATCATAATCCTCATCAATACCAAGATAATTATTAAAACCACAAACAAACACTAGTCTTTTAACTCTAACTTTATTTTCTATTAAAAACTTACAAATAAATACAGGTGCAATAGAATGAGCAAAAATAGTTGTATTTTCATTTAATATTCCTGCATCTAAATAAGATTTAAGTAATCTAGACCAATTTGTATAATTTTGATAACCTACACCAGTAGGAAAATCTGGAGTATACACTTCTAAATTTTTCTTTTCTATCTCACCTCTCAAATATGGAATAAAATTAACAAAAGGACTTCCAAAACTCCCATGTACTAAAATATAATTATTCATTATCTTTATCCTCCTCTAAAATAATAGGTTTCAAAACCTTTAATCCATGTTCCTTACCACTCTTCCTGGCCTCTATCAAAACAAGTTTAGAAATACTATCTAAATCATGGTAAATAAACTGTACCTCTTTAATTGCCAACTTATTTTCTATTAAAGTATCTCTAACTTCAAAAAGTCTATCAGCACGACTTACTAAGAATAAGCCCCCTCCATCTCTTAAATAAATCTTTGATAGACGTGCCACATCACTAATAATCATATCACCTTCATGTCTAGCCATCTTCAAATATTCTTTATCACTAACGATAGATTCGTTATCTAAAAGAAAATATGGTGGATTACAAACTATAATATCAATAGAATTAATAAGAAAATGCTTATCTAAATTATTAATATCATCATTAATAACTTTAATTCTATCCTCTAAATAATTATCTTTTATTGTCATCTCTGAAAGCTTAGAAGCTTTATCATCTTTTTCAATTCCTACCATTTTTATATTAGTTCTAGTAGAAAGAAGTAAAGGTATAGTCATAAGTCCACTACCAAACTCCACTAATAGTTTATCTTTACTTTTTATTTTAACAAAATTAGAAAGAGCAAGGTTATCAGTAGTAATCTTAAAATAGTCATCATCATAGTAGAATATTAAGTTCTTACCATTATGTAAAAACTCCATTTTTTTATTCATTAACACTAAATTCCATTACTCCCTTATCTTTAAACTCTGCTTTATATGTTCTTTTAAATACATCTACTTCTGTAACTTTACCCAACCCTTCACTAGTTTCCACTAAACTACCAATATTAGGTAATCCTTTTTTTAACTCAGTATAAACTTCATCTTCATAATTAAGACAACAAAGAAGCCGACCACAAAGCCCATTTATCTTGGTAGGATTTAAAGCCAAAAATTGATTTTTTGCCATATTAATTGAAACACTAGTAAAATCAGTTAAAAATGTACTGCAACACAAAAATAAACCACAAGGTCCAAGACCACCTACTTTTTTAGCTCTATCTCTAACACCAACTTGTCTAAGTTCAATTCTTGTTTTATATTTTTGAGCTAAAATTTTTGCAAGTTCTCTAAAATCAACTCTATTATCAGCAACATAAGAAAAAAACAATTGTTTTCTATCAAAAGTATAAAATGATGAAATAAAATGCATATCCAAGTCTAATTCTAATGCTTTAGTGGAAGCAAAAGAAAGAGCTTTCACACTATCTTCTCTATTTTTAACATGTTGTTCTCTATCCTTCTTCGTAGCAACTCTAACAAACCTTGAATTTATATCAATATTATCAAGATCTTCTATACTAACAACGGAAGCAATTTTAAGTAAATCATTATTATTAACAACAATGTCCCAACCTACCTTAAAAAAAGTATTTGAAGGATATTCTATATAATCATAATCACTGAATAATTCATCTATATAAGAAATTTTCAATAATTTCATAACTACACCTCCATAAGTGAAATTAATAAATTATCAATCCATAATTTCATATTAACATTATATTTCAACTTATTCAAGGCATCAGCAAGAATAGAAACTACTAAAACTATTTCTTCAAGATTATTATTATCATTTTTATTTAACATTACTTCATAATATCTAAGTAAATCTTTTATAAATGCAATAGCAGTTACCTTATCTTTAAAAAAATTATTATTATAATAATTAAATTTTAACAACAAATCATAATCTTTTCTTTTGTTAATATCATTAATAAACTCAAGTACCTCATCAGAAAAATAGTTATCATTAGTTTCTTCATATCTAAGGCTCATAATCTGACACCTAGACCTAATAGTATCTAAAATATTATATTGATTGCTAGTAACAAAAATAGCTACCACACCTTCACTAGGCTCTTCTAAAAACTTTAATATTGTATTAGAAGCACTAACATTCATCTTCTCACATTCATAAACAACATATACTTTTCTTGTATTATATAATGACTTACTAGAAAACTCATCTCTAATAAACAGCAATTGTTCTTTTTTTATCTGATTATTAACAGGATTAATTTCTATATAATCTGGGAACTCTTTATTTTCAATCAAATGAAACAACTTATCTAAAGGCACAGTAACATCACTATTTTTATATGAATCCTCATATATTTTCTTTACTAAAAAAAGAATGTATTTTTTCACTACATCAATACTATTATTATTAGTTTCTACTAAATAAGCATGGGATAAAAAGCCCTTATTAAGAGCTTTAGTTATTTGATTATAAAATTTAGGTTGCAAAGACTCAACATCTAAATTCATTACTGCATCCACCTCTTAGAACATTAATACTTTTAACAAAGCCAAAACAAAAAGCATTGGAAAACCTAATATACTAACTGAACCTACTGTAAAAATATTAATTGGAATAACTAAATTAAATCTCGTTGCAATTAAATTATATCCATATAATATAAATGCACTAATTATTATTTTTTTTAAATATTGCCAGATTTTTTTCAAAAGCCTTCACCCAATAAATTATATGAAAAGGCTTGTTGTATTATGAAACTTCTTTTCTATCTTCCAAAGCTCTTTCAAGTGTAAGAGTATCAAGATATTCCATATCAGCACCGATTGGAACTCCACTTGCAAGCCTTGTTACAACAATATTCATTCCTTCTAATATTTTTTTTATATACAAAGATGTAATTTCACCTTCTACACTAGGTTTTAAAGCTAAAATAACTTCTTTAATATTTTCTTTTTTAACTCTATCCAATAATTTATCCAAACCTATATCTTCAGGATTTATATCATCCAAAGGAGAAATAAGTCCATTTATAACATGATACATACCTTTATAAGTACCAAGTTTTTCAAAAAGAAATACTATCTTAGAATCTTCAACAACCAAAATAGTATTCTTTTCTCTTAAATCAGATTCACAAATTGAACATACTTCTTTATCAGTAAGAGAATTACAAATTTTACATGGATGAATACTATTTTTTACATCTTCCAAATTTTCTTGCAACAATTTAAATTTATCTTCATCAAAATTTAAAACAGAAAAAGCCATCCGTTCAGCAGTTTTTTCTCCTATACCCGAAAAATTTTGAAAACTTTCAATTAAACTTTTTAAACTTTCAGGATACATTAAAACAACCCTGGAACTGAACTAAAACGTCCCATTTTTTCTTCCGTTACTTTATCAACTTGTTTCATCGCATCATTAGTAGCAATTACTATCATAGCCTGAAGCATTTCTAAATCATCACTTGAAAAATCAGAATCTTTTTCTATATTAACTTCTAAAATTTCTTTTTTTCCATTAATTTTAACTGTTACTAAGCCATTAGTACTAGAAAATTCCATCTTATCTATTTCATCTTTAGCTTTCATCATATCACTTTGTAGTTTTTGAGCTTGTTTCATCATTGCTTGTATATTCATAATTATTCCTTCTTTCTATTCAACTTCTACTAAATCTCCAAACATCTCAATCGTTTTATTAATCAAGTCATCAGACTCATTACTTATTTTATCATCTTCTTTTAAAGTATTCAATACAGGTTCTTCCTGATAAATGAATTGTTTACCTTGCTTATGAAGATTAACATATTCATTTCTTAACTCATTCCATTTTGTCGTTGTAATAAAAGCGATTTTCTTAGATGAGCCTGTTTTTTCATTATAAAATTCATTTAATTTATTAAAATGATTACTTAACTTATCAACTAAACCATCATAATCATAACTAATAATAATATTTTTAGGACTTGAAGCTCTAACCTTTCCATCAAGAAGTTCACAAGCAAGATAACCATTATTAGAATCAAATGTATAATCATTAAGTTTTTCAAGGTTAGCAATCTCTTTATTAAGTTCATCTTTAACTGCTTCTATCATTGTATTCTTACTTCTTATTAGCATCAATTCTTTATACTTTTCAGTTTGCTCATTATTTTTTTGAACAACTTCTGTTGATAAAGTTTTTTCTTTATTTTCTTTTTCCGCAGACTCTGTGAATATAGTTTTTTCTTCTTTTACAGGTCTTACATAAGAAGATTCACTAGTATTATTAGCAATTACTTGACTATTAATTTCAACCTTAGAATCTTTATTTTTATGTTCATTAATATAATGTAATAAGAATATCTCTACCGATAACCTAACATCGTCCGCTTTTTTTAACTCTACAAGATGTTCATTTAATAAATTAAGAAAGTTAACAAGCCCTTTTTCATCAAAAGAAAGTGAAGAATTATTTAAATAATAATCAAACAGTTCATCTTTTATAAGAATCATCAGCTGTTTAACCACTTGTATTAAATTTTTACCATCTTGATAATAACTTTCAATTGCCAAAAGAACATCACTTATTTCAAAAGAAAATATTAAACTCTCTAGTTTTTTTAACTCATCATCATTAACTTCTCCATTTATCTCATAAAAGTCATTTAAAGTAATCTCATCAGTACAAAAAGCTCTTAGTTTATCAAGAAGTCCAATAGCATCACGTAACCCTCCATCAGAAGTCTGAGCTATTTTATGAAGAACCTTATCATCAACTTTAATATTCTCATCAGCAACTATTTCAGCAAGTCTTTTTACAATATCATCATTACTAATCTTCTTAAAAGAATACCACTGACATCTAGATATAATAGTAGCAGGAATTTTCTCCGGATCTGTAGTTGCTAATATGAAAATTACATGTTCTGGAGGCTCTTCAATAGTTTTAAGTAAAGCATTAAAAGCCCCAATCGACAACATATGAACTTCATCTATAATATATACTTTATATTTTAATTCACTAGGTAAAATATTAACTTTGCTACGAAGTTCTCTTATTTCATCAACTCCATTATTAGATGCAGCATCTATTTCAATAATATCCATACACTCTTTTGAAAAAGAATATAAGCAACTTTTACATTTTCCACAGGCAACACCATCAACTGGTTCTGAACAGTTAACAGATCTTGCAAATATCTTTGCAATTGTTGTCTTACCAGTACCTCTAGGTCCAGAAAATAAATAGGCATGATTTATATGATTATATTTAATAGCATTTTTTAAAGTATTAACTACTACATTCTGTCCAACAACATCATCAAAAACTGTAGGTCTATATTTACGATATAAAGCTTGATACATAATGTTTTCACCTCACTAAACACAATTAGTATAACAAACAAAACAAGAAAATAACATATAAAACATTTGTTCAATTTCGTTTTTTCTTAAAAAAATCACTTAACAATTTTACATCTTCACTTTTAAACTCTGAAATATTTAATTTTACTTTTTCCACAGGCTTGTTGGCATCTTCTAAATCAAAGATATCATTGACGAGTTTTCGTATATTTTCATTACTATTATCTAATAAATAAACGACCTTACTAATCCTGGATTGTTTAATAGCACTACCACACATAGGACATGGTTCTAATGTTACATACATCACAGAATCAGTTAACCTCCAGTTATTAATTTTTCCACAGGCATTTTTAATCGCAATCAATTCAGCATGATCAAGAGAACATTGGCACTCTTCCTTTCTATTATGAGCAGAAGAAATAACTTCTCCGTTTTGAACAATAACAGCACCAACTGGCACTTCATCATTAGCATAAGCTTTCTTCGCCTCTTCTATAGCCAACAACATGTATTGATAATCATTCATATAGTAATCTCCTTTTTATAGTATAAAAAAAGTGCACATAAATTAAATTTGTTAAGGCTGCTATGTTTCCATCCTGACCTGATTCCAAACTAATTTATTGCACGTTTAAAGTATACAAGAAAATAAATATTATTTCAAGCATAAAGATAATAAAAGGATAGCAAATTATTTCCCGGGAAATAATTTTACTACTTCTCTATATAGATTTATTCACATTTTTTATATGTTTCACGTGGAACATTATATATAAGTACTAAAATAATACGTCTCTAATACTCATTTCTATCCAAATTATTTCCCGGGAAATAATTTTACTACTTCTCTATATGCTTTTATCCACATCCTTTATATGTTTCACGTGGAACATTATATATAAGTACTAAAATAATACGTTTCTAATACTCACTTCTATCTAAATTATTTCCCGGGAAATAATTTTTCTACTTCTCTAAATGTTTTTATCCACATCCAATATATGTTTCACGTGGAACATTATATATAAGTACTAAAATAATACGTTTCTAATA
>CAMMWS010000003.1:0-61246 GCA_946500695.1 uncultured Mycoplasmatota bacterium
AACACTTAAAAATAATGAAAGATAATAAAGATAGTTTATATACAATAGATAAAGCAATAGAAGATATAAAATATGCTTTTGATGAATTAGAAGTAGTAGAACATAAATATGATTATAGTAAATTACCAAAGAAAAACTAAAGGAGATGAATATAATGGATATAATTAAATTCAATTTAGATGATCTTAAAAATCAAAATACTGGTTTTTCTTACTACATATTAGGAAGAAGTTATGATTTAGAAGAAAATGGTGCTATTCAAGATTATACTAAAGCATTAGAATATTATTTAAAAGGTTTAAATGTTGATTATCCATTATGTATTTATTCTTTAGGTATTTCTTACGAACTAGGATTAGGAGAAATATTATCAATAGATAAAAATAAATCAAAAGAACTTCTAGATAATGCATATCCTAAGATTATTGAATTAATAAAGAATCCTGACATTTCTGATAAAGAAAGAATTTATGCTAAATTTGTAATAGGTGCTTATTATTATTTTGGACTTGGTAATATAGAAAAAGATTATAATAAAGCTTTTGAAATTATTAAAGAATGCGCTGATAAAGGTCATATTGGTGCAATTTATGATTTGGGTGCAAATTTTTACTATAATGGAAATGGAACTGATATTAATTATGAATTAGCAAATTATTATTTGAATATTGCTCAAGAAAATGGTTTAAAAAGAGCAATAGATTTATACAAATCGAGAAGTAAAATCAAGTAAAGATGGAGGTCAAATAATGACTAAAATAGATTTAAATAATCTTGATATTAGAATTTGTAATAGTAACGACGTTAAAGATATTTATAATATTCAAGAAATAGTAATTAATAATTTTAAAGATGAAGAAAAAGGTTATTTTTTGCCATTTACAGAAGAATGGTATTTAAGAATTGTGAATAATCCTGATAAAGATGGTGAAATATATGGTGCATTTTATGAAAATAAAATGATTGCATGGATATTTTTATCAGTATCAACACGAATGGAACAAATTAAAAGCTTTATTCCAGATATTAACGGGAAATGTGCTGATATTGATGGAGTTATAGTTTTACCTGAATATAGAGGGAATGGATTACAAAAAATACTTGTTAATTATTTAGAAAAAAAAGCAAAAGAAAAAGGAATTGATAATGTTGTTGCAGAAGTAACTTTTGAAAATGATTATAGTTTGAAAAATTTAGAAGATTTAGGTTATGAAATAAAGACTTGGTATAAAAAAGATGAAAATATAAAAAGACATATTTTGTTAAAAAAACTAAACACAACTTTTATTGATAAGAATAATATCTTAAAAGTAGTTGATAATTTGATTTTAATGTACAAAAGAGGAGAATTAGGTGGAGAAGTAATGCCAGAGGATGCTAATCCACATTTTGAAAAATCTTCTTTGGAAAACTATTTATATTTTACTTTGCCAATGGCATTAAATTATCAAAGAAATTCATATACACTTTGGGAAAGTGCATTAAAAACCTATAATGATGAAGAAACAAAATTTGTATTTAATCCTAAAGTTTGCTTAGAAAAAACTTTTGAGGAAGTACAATATGCATTAACTAAATACAAAGTTGCTTTACAAAAACAAAAACAAACTGAGATTTGGTTATCGCTTTGCAATACTTTCGTAGAATTATTTGATGGCGATATAAGAAAATTATTCAATAATTTGGATAATGATGTAGATAAAATTAGAAATTATATTCAAAAAGAAAATAAAAAGAAATTTCCATACTTATCTGGAACCAAAATTTGTAATTATTGGATGTATGTAATTTATCAGTATACTGATAGAAAATATACAAATATAGAAAATTTAACTGTTGCACCAGATACTCATGTATGTAAGGCAACTCATAAATTAGGATTGATTAATGATGAGGAATTTAATTCTAGTAATGTTCAGCAAATCGTTATAGATAGATGGCAAGAATTATTTAGAAATACAAAATATAAGCCAATTGATATTCATACACCACTTTGGTTATGGAGTAGAAATGGTTTTAAGGAGGTAAAATAGTGAAAGTATTAATAGGAACAAAAAATCCAGGAAAAATAGAAGGAGCAACAGAGGCATTTAAAAATTATTTTGATGATTTTATTATTGATGGTATTCCAGTTTCATCAGATGTTAGTGAAGAACCAGTAAATAATGAAATATATGAGGGTGCTAGAAATCGTGTTAATAATTTAATGCAATATGCTTTAGAAAATGGCATAGATGCTGAATATTTTCTAGGTGTAGAATCTGGGATAACTAATTTGTTAGGTAAATGGGTTATTATTAATATTGCTGTTATTAAAGATAAAAATGGTTATGAAAGTTGGGGGACAAGCCCTGCTTTTCCTGTACCAGACAAATATGTAGAGGAAATAATTTCGACTGATTTAGGTAAAGTTATGGATAAAATATTTGAACAAAATGATCTTAGAAGTGGCAAGGGTGGAATAAATTTTGTAACTAGCGGTGTTATAAGTAGGATAGATTTAACAAGGGATGCTTTTATAATGGCTCTGACTCAACATACTAATGAAGTTTGGAATGATAAAGAATTGCAAAACAAGAAAGGATTATAAATATGAAAATTATAACTGTTTGTGGTAGTTTAAAATTTTATAAGGAAATGATGGATATTACAGAAAAAATGGAATTACAAGGTAATTGCATGTTAGTACCAATCTATAATCCTTCAAAATCAAGTAAAGATGACTTTACCGAAGAAGAAGCATTAATGTTAGATAAAATGCATAAGGAAAGAATAAAATTATCAGATGCTATTTTAGTTGTAAATGTTAATAATTACATAGGAAGTAGTACTAAAAGTGAAATTGAGTTTGCTAAGTCATTAAATAAAGAAATTATCTATTATACCGATATAGTTGATAATAATAAAATGACACGATGACACCATAAATGAAAGTGGGGTACTCACAATCAATGTGTCATAGTGTCATAAATAATGTTAAAAAAAGAAGAATCTATGATATAATTATAGATGTAAAGAGAAGCGCTAGTACAGGCTTATTTATAGGTTTTTGTATTGGCGTTTTTTAGTAGTAAGGAAGTGAAAAAAATGAATTTAAATTTAGAAAATGGATATACAGTTACTTTACCTTTAAAAAGAAAGCATAATATATATTATGGGCCAAATAAAATAGGTAAAACCCAGATATCTCGATCGATGAAAAAATATTATGAAGAATTAAATGAAAAAGTTCTTTTGTTTAATGAAAATATTTTAAGTGATATGATTATTCAAAGTAGTGAAGATATTAATTCTTTTGAAGTAATGCCTATGGCACAAGAGTATAATAAATATTATAATAATATGCAAAAAAGTAAAGAAAAATTATCAATGAAAAATAGTTTAAAGGATTTATGCTTAGTTAATACAAAAAAGGCATTTCAAGGGTTTGAAAAAATAAGTGAGTATATTAATGATGATAATACTTATTCTTATAATGGTGATGATTTATCACCAGTTTATAGTCAAGATGATATCAAGGATATGTATAAGCCAAAAAAGGTAAATATGAATATTTTTGAAATAATTGATAATCTGAAAAAAGATAATATCAAAATAATACCAGATAATGTTAAGAAAATTGTTGAGTATGATATATATAGCATTCAATTGAAAATAAATCAAGACCCAGATAAATACAAGAATTGTCCTGTTTGTTTTTCACCTATTTGTCAAGAAAATTTAGATAAGATAAGGGAAAGCATTGAAAATGGTTCAATCGAAAAAGAATTGCAATTATCAATATTATTCTATTTAGATAATAAAAGTGATATTTTAAGGAATAAAATGTCTGAGATATTATTGTGTGAATCATATGAATCCTTTGAAAAAGATTTTAAGTTAGATGTTGAAAAATCTATTATTTCTTATTTAAGTAATCATTATGATAAAAAGGATGTTATAAATTATAAAGAAAATAAAACAAAAGTTGAAGAAATATTAAATAAAACAAAGGATTTTAAAATAACTGAAAATGTTGAATTAAGTAATTATATAAAAAATAAATTAAAGAATCATACGGTTTATAAAAATACAGATATAGAAATAAAAATTAGTGATGGAAAGTTAAAAGTTTTAAATAGTCAAGTTGAATATGATAAAATGTCTAAATCGGAACAAAATTATTTCAAATTTCTTTATTTTGATATTTTAGTTCATCAAAAGATTTTAGAAGGGAATTTGCATATAATTATTGATGATCCATTTGATAGTTATGATGATATTTATGTACAAGATTCAATAGCAATAATAACAAAATTAATAAATGAACATATTGAAGATATTGATACAATTGATATTTTTTCTCATAGTATGTATATTCTTGATTTATATGATTCATTGAAAAAAATATATAATAAGTTTAATATTTACTGGATGGATCAAATTGGGTTAGCAAAAGAAATAAATATATTTGAAGATGGCTATGATTTATTTAAAAAAATAGATATAAATCCTTACGATTATGGAATTATATTGAAGATTAGCGATAAAATGGTTGATAAATATTCATTAATTGCATTTGCTGCACTTTTAAGAAATGAAATAAATGTTGAGCGTTGGTTATTTAAAAATAACAGCAATAGTGAACTTTCTGATGTAAAAAATAAAGTAGAAGAACTATATAATAAAATATCAGAATCAATCGGTCATGTTAGGGAGGAAATATCAATAATTGAATTGAATAATATTATTAATGAAATATTTTATTTTGGTTTAAACGATAATGAAATACAGAATGTGTCATCTTTATTTGATGATATTTCAAATGATTATGTTGATATAGATATAAAAGCAAAAACTGGTTCTGGAAATATTGTATCAGTTCCTAAAAATGATATTTGTTATATATTAATTTATAAAATATTATTTGGTTTGAAAATTAGAAGATTATTAGAAAAGAAGGTTTATGATATTGTACAAGAAGACTATACTGAAGTAGGGGATTTAATTGAAAAAATACCAAATACTCCATTGTATGATTATTATAATTTATATAAATACATAATTAATTCGTTTAATCATTCTTCATCAAGAGTTGTTCCACCAATTTTTGTGTATAGTTTCAAATCATTACGAGAAATGTATGAAGAATTACAAGCATTGTAGAATTCTAGATACCAAAACTAGATACTAAACATCAAAAATAAAGTTATTTATATAAACTTTGATAAATTATGATAAAAGAAAAAGCCTTATTTTGTAAGACTTTAATCAATTAATAAATTGTTACGAACTGATAATAATATTTCCCCCTGAAGGAGCCTTATGGCTCCGCTTTTATTTTTTATAAGAGTTTTAGAACTTAAAAAAACTTTAGGTAATAATTAGGTAATATTTTTCAAAAAAATGGTAAGCGGATTAAACTTACCATTATTTTATATTAACATTAATAGGCAGTTTTGTAGTTTGATTTATATTATAAGTAGAAAAATAAATTACAATTTAATGATAAGATTGTATGACTTTAATTAATAATTTTGTGAAAGATAGTTAATAAAACTGTTTTTTTGAAAAGATAAGTATGATAGAAACATTTTTTTTCAATGATATCAATAGTTTTAACAAAAACAAAGTTGTCGTTTAAAATTCAAAAATAAAGTTGTGATAAAATTTCCTTGAGGTGATAAAATGCATAAATATGTTTTTTTGGAAAGTGAGGTTACAAACTTTTTTTGATTTAAATGATGAAAGTCAGTTTATTTATTTGTGTTGTGTAAAAACAGACGATCATTTTCATGTTTTAGATACATTTGAAGAATATATAAAACCTGAAAAAACTTTATCAAAGTACATAGAGGAAATTACTAAAATTACGAATCCTATGTTAGCAAAATGTAGACATGAGAAAGAAGTGCTAATAGATTTTTTGATTTTTTTAGGTGATGCAACAATTATTTCATACAATGCACCATTTGAAATGAAGTTTTTAGCAAAAGGTTTTTATAAAAGAAATATAAAGGATTATAAAATTTCATATTTTGATATTTTTCAAGAAATTAAAAGGAAAAAAATTATGAAAACAGAGATACCAACATTAGAAAATGTTGCTGAAAAATTAAATATAACACATGAAAGTGACGTTGATAAGCAAATTATAATTATGAAAAAATTATTAGCAAATGATAATTGTAATTCAATATTGGAATTTATAGACAAAGATATTGACAGAATAGAATTATTTAAAGGATTGTCAACTAGAAAAGCACGTATGTTTGTTGATTATAATAAAAATAATAGAAGACTAACAACTTTTATAGATTTATCAAAAAATAGGGAAGTTTGCTATTACGTAAATATAAAAAGAATTGATAGGGAACCTATATCTTTAGATGAACTGCTTGCATATAAAAATAAAGGTGCTATTGTGGTAGAACATTTTATGACAATAACAAAAGAAACAATAAAGTATATTGATTTTGGAATAATATATTCTAATACTAAGGATATACCTTTTATAAAGAAAAGAAACTATATGTCTGCTCTTGACTATCTGATTAAACATAATAAAAAAATAATTTTAATTGGAAGTATAGAAGAATTTAAAAAAAATTATCGTGATTTTGAAGAAAAATTTATTAATAAAATAATCTTAAATTGCATAAAAGAGGAATCTTATCATGGGTTATAACATACAAAAATATATTGTTTTTTACATCGATACTACAGGTTTAGATATTTATCACGATTATATGAATGAAATTTTTGCTATAAAATATGAAGATGGAAAGATTATTAATGTTTTTCATCATCGCTTTAGTTATGGTTTTAGAGAAAGAGTATTAAAAGAATTTATAACTTGGTCTAATAATTATGATTTAGTTACTCATAATTATTATGGATTTTCAAAGTATTTTATAGAACAGGTAGACTTTCTTCCTAATAAAATTATTGATACTTTATTACTTTCCAAAGGAAAATATAAAGGAATGAAATCTTATGATATGGATTATATTCTTAAAAAGTATGATATTAATACTGTGAAAGGTGACTCTATAAAAAATATCGTCAACAAGATTCAACAACTATTTTTAATATTAACAAGTAAATCAAATTGATGGAAGATAATATATCTGTTATAATAAAAATAGAAATTGACAATCGTTATTTAGGGAGTATAAATATGAAAATAAGAATTATAAAAGGTACAAATCAAATCGGTGGTACGATTACAGAAATAACATCATCAAAAGGAACAAAGATACTTATTGATTTTGGAAAGGACTTAGATACTGATGTTACTGATATTCCAAAGATAGATTGGAAAGAATATCATGCCGTTTTTATTACACATAATCATGAAGATCATATTGGTTTAATAAATAATATTCCAGATGATGTATTAGTATATGTTGAAGAAACTTCCCTAGAAGTTTATCAAGTGTTTTTAGATTTTACTTCAAAGTTACCATTATCAAGAAAAATTAATACATTTAAAATAAACGAAGAAATAAAAATAAATGATGATATAATAGTAAAAAGTTACATTACAGATCATTCGGCTTTTAATGCTTTAATGTTTTTAATTGAATGTGATGACAAAAAAGTTCTTCATACTGGAGATTTTAGGACAAATGGTTATAAAGGAAAGCTAGTAGAACAAGTTATTAAAGAAATAAAGAGTGTTGATGTGGTAGTTATGGAAGGGACTACCTTATCAAGAAACAACTTAAAGAATCGACTAGAAAAAAATTTAGTAAAAGATATATATGATAAAACAAAAAAATATGATAAAGTGTTGATATTACAAAGTTCAACCAATATCGATAGAGTTGTGTCGATGTATAAAGCTATGAAGAAATCTAAAAAAATATTTATAGAAGATATATTTACTGCTAATATAACTACTTTATTATCTAAAAAAGGTTATACAATTCCTAATCCCAAGACTTTTTATGATGTATATTCTTTTGTACCTATGAATAGAAGTGAATATAGAAAAGACCATAAAACAGATTTTTATTATCAATATATAGAACCGTTCAAGAAAGATGCACATTTAGTTATGACAAAAGAAAAATTTGGAATTTTAGTAAAGCAAAGCATGCTGAAAGATATAAAACTATATTATAATAAAGGATATTTAAAAAATACTTGTTTAATTTATTCTATGTGGGAAGGATATAAAGAAAAAGAAGATACTAATAGATTTTTAAAAGAAATTGAAAATTTAGGAATTGATATTATTACTTGTCATACATCAGGACATTCTGATGAAGCAGCAAGAAAAATGGTTTTAAAAGAATTAACGTATCGCTATTTAATACCAATTCATACAGAACAAAAAGAAAAATTTGAAAAATATAAACATCATTATATTTTAAATGATGGAGAGGAGTTGGAAATAAGATGAAAAATAACAGTAGATGTCTTAATATAGATATTTTAAGAAAATATAAAAAAACTATAGATTTAATTATAGATTATGCAAAAAAGAAAAAATGTTTTGTTGCGTTTAGAATTGAACCAGAAAGAATTACATTTTACTATAAAGGGAGAGTTGCTGTTGCTTTGTTTTTAACGACTAAAAATCTTTATATAAAGCCTAGAAATTTTTCAACTAGTAAAAAAGAGTATATAAAAGGAATAACTTTAAGTTATAAACAAAAACTAGAACGAAAGGGAATGCTTAAAGATGGAAAGATATATAGAATTCCTGTTACTCCACAGCTTGATTATCAATATATAATAGATGTTACGTGTGAGTATTTAGATCAATATTACAAACACAAAGAAGAAGAGAAAATAATCCAAAATGATATTGCTTATAAATATCAAGACTATAGTGATAAGTGGGTTTGTGTTGATCAAGAATATAATCAGTGCTTTGATAGTCAAACAGAGAAAGATAATAGTGGTATCCGTGGACGTTATGATTTTATCATGCTACGAAACACTGGAGAAAAATATAAAATAGTATTTTTAGAGTTAAAATCTACGATAGCAGCTTGTAAAGATTCTTCTTCTGGTATAATAAATCATTATAGTGATATGAAAAAGTTCATTGATATATATAAAAGTAATAAAAATAATACTAAAAATATTATTAGAGAAGAAATAGAGTTTATACTTCATATTAAATTTCCTTCTAAAGAGATAAAAGTTGATTATGATTATCCTGAATATGGCTTTTTATTTAAAATGATAAAAAAAGAAAAGACTCCCAAAACATTTTCTGATATTGAAACAATTATTAAGGGTGAAATTGATAAAGCAGTCCATATTAAAGAATCATATCATAAGGGACAAAATAAAAAAGCTTATGCATCTATGATTAATAATAAAATTGTTATTGGTAATTCTGGGATGAAGAAATTTGATATTCAAGAAAAAGAATTGAAGATTTTATTAGAAGAATTAAGAAATATAAAAATGTATACAGAAGAGTTTGAAGAAATAAAATGAGATTAGGTAGAAATATAGTAATATGTGGTTTTTCTCCAGAAGAAAAAAATGCACATTATATAGATGACGTTAGAACAACAAAAGCTGATTGGGATAAGGATAAAGATATTTCTCATAGATTTCCCTATTTAGTATACATAGAAACTTTAAAGGAAACATTAAAGCATCAAGGTTTTATATTAATTATTAATAGGAATGTTATTGCAATGAATGAAAAAGATTTTGATATAAAGTATCGAAAAAAATTATCTAAATATAATTTGATTATGATTTTAAGTGATATGTGTCATGGCGTAACTAAAGTAAATAAATTTTCTAGAATTATTAGATGCAATTATGAAGAGTTTTTCTTTAATGGTATGCCATATTATATTGATAATTTATATAAAAATTTTTCTACAAAAGAAATAAAAATTACTAAAAATAAGATGGCTAAAATAAGACAACTATATGAAGTGATGAAAAAAAATAAAGAATTATCTACAAAGAAAATATCAGATGAAACAGGTTTTTCATATAGAAATATACAAAGATACATGTATAACCTTAATAGGGTTTATAATTGTATTGGTTATGATTACTCTAGAAATGTTTGGTATTTTATAGATGAAAAGAAGAATTTGTCAGTTTCTTAAAAAGAATAAGATATCTTTTTACAGATGATGTATTTGGAAATGAAGGTTCAAAGAACTTTTCTCAAATGACTGATAAGCTATTTGTATTTAATTAAGTTCCTAGTAAGTAGAAAAAAATTATATGGGGTAGATGATATTCGTATAGTTTGTTGTAATAATGGAGTAAGACAGACCGGTTATTTTCAAATTGAAAATGATTGAGGAAGATAGATATTTAAGTCAAAATGAAATTGCTAAAATATTAAATTGTTCGCAAACAACTTATTCAATATATGAAACAGGAGATCTAAATATATCAGTTGGCTCTTTAATAAAATAGCAATACATTTTAATACTAGCATTGATTATTTAACTAGACTTACTAATCAAAAAAAGCCTTATAAAAGGTCAGTAAGATTAGATAAATAAAATTAATATATCGAATAATTAAGTAGTAGGTTGTAATCTACTATTTTTATTTTATGTTTAATGGTATAATTATCTAAACAACTAATAGTAATTTGTTGAAATGTAGATAAATAGGAACAAAAGGATATTTATGAGTTAATTTTGTTAGTAAGAAAAACAGTGTGTTTGTTTCATTACTTTGAAAGAAAATCTAAAGGTAATATAATTACAGTAAACTAAAGGGGGATATGAATGAAGAAAAAAGTAAAAATAATTATTGTTATATCTGTATTAGTTGTAGTGATATTAATTATTGGTGGAATATATCTTAATTCTAAAAGGTTAGTTTTAGAATATGAGAATAATATAGAAGTTGATGTTAATGAAAAATTATATAATCTTGATGCCATAAAAAATATAAAAAACGGTAAAATTATAACAAAAAGAGAATTAGTTAATACAACTAAAATTGGTAAAGTAAAAGTTACTTTTCAAGTGGAGAATTTTTTCAAAAAAAGAGTTAAATATAAATATATAGTTAATGTTGTAGATAAAGAAGCTCCTAAAATCATATTTAAAAATGAGCTTGAGAGTGAAATGGGAGAAGAAATTGATTTATTAAAAGATGTTACAGTTGAAGATAATTCTAAAGAAAATATAATTCCACAAGTAGAAGGTGAATATGATATTAATAAATCTGGTGATTATAAATTATATTATATAGCAGAAGATACTAGCGGTAATAAAACAAAAGAAGAATTTATTTTGCATATTAAGGAAAAAAATATTGAAAAACAAATAATTTCAAATAACAATCAGGGTACAACTTCCTTTACAACTTCTAAAGGATTTAAAGGAGTAACTAAAAATGGGATTACTTATATTGATGGTTATCTTATTGTTAATAAGACATACACGTTACCATCAAGTTATGGAAATGGGTTAACAAATGCTACAACAGAGGCTTTCAATAAAATGCAAGCAGCAGCTAAGGTAGATGGTTTAAATATATATATATCGAGTGGTTTTAGATCATATAGTTATCAAAAAACTTTATATAATAATTATGTAAATAGAGATGGTGTTGTTGCCGCCGATACATATTCAGCTAGAGCAGGTCATTCAGAACATCAAACAGGATTAGCTTTTGATGTAAATACTATTAATGATTCTTTTGCTAATACTGAAGAAGGAAAATGGTTAAATGATAATTGTTATAAATATGGTTTTATTCTAAGATATCCAAATGGGAAAAGTGATGAAACTGGATATCAATATGAACCTTGGCATTTTAGATATGTTGGTGTTGAATTGGCAGAAAAATTATACAATAATGGTAATTGGATTACTGTTGAAGATTACTTTGGAATTACAAGTAGATATTAAAGTTTGGTAAAAAGATAATTATATATTACTGAAAATTACAATTAATCGAAACGGAGTGAGTAAATAATGAAAAAAAAATTATCAGTTATAGGAAATGCAATACTAACATTGCTAATAACGTTTTTTCTCTTTGAAATAATGAGTTGGTATGATTTTGGTAGTCCTATAACAAGTGTAGTATTAGTTAGAATGATTATATGTTTTGTTATAATATTCATCATTTTACTAGGACTAATATTATTAGTAAAAAGACAAATGAATAAATAATTTTAGATGCTATATACTTTGCTAAAAGTTAGAAAGCTTTTGAATTTATATTGGTATAAAATAAGGAGTTGTTAATAGTGGAAGATAAAATATTAAAAGATAATATTGAAAAATATAAATTATCTGAAGATGAACATAAAAAAGTTTTAGAACAGCTTAAAGAAAAACTATTTACAAATAAGCATCATCAAAATAATCCATCTATTATGTTTGTAGTTGGGCAACCTGGTTGTGGCAAAACAACATATATAGGAAGTGCGAATTTATCTAATTATATAATTATAAATTCTGATAATTATCGCAAGTATCATAAGTGTTCTAAAGAAATATTGGTTAAATATCCAACTTATTATGCAACATTTACAAATTTTGATGCTCATTTATGGGGAGATGAATTGTTTTCTTATGCTATACAAAATGATTATTCTGTTTTAAGAGAAAAGGCTCCAACTGATTATAGTTTAATAGATTTAATAAGTACTATACCTAAAAATTATGATATTGTTATAAATGTAGTAGTAAGAGGAAATTTATCAAGTTTACTTGCAACAAGAGAAAGATATGAAAAAGAAATACTTTCAAGTAATACTGCCAAATTATCAAATATAGAGACACATAATATATGTTATGACTTATTACCTGACTTTATTTTAAAGTGTTTGTCTCTTGGTGTAACAGTAAATTATATTGTACCAGTAGATAGAGAGTTTAAAACTATCTCTGTAACTCTTGATAATTATTTATCTTTACTACAAAACTTAAGAGATGAAAGTAATGAGCAAACATGTCTTAATTATGATGTAAGAATAAATAAGATTAAAAATGATATGATAAAAAGATCTGCTCCTAAAGATCAATTTGTTGAGTTAGAGAAAATAGAAAATGAATTTATTAAATATGTGACAGATAATTATATAAATATAGAAAAGAAGTTATATTAATAGAATGGTGGTTATTATATGCGGGGAAGTATAAAAATTAAAACAGACGATTATAACTTTAAATTTAGAGTGTCAGGATTAATTATAAAAAGTAATAAAATTTTATTAGTAGATATGGATGATATAGGTTTCCTTTGTTTACCTGGAGGTTATGTAGAACTAGGTGAAACAACAGAGGCTGCAGTTAAACGTGAATTGTTAGAAGAAGTAGGTAAAAAGTTTAATATTAGTAAATATTTAGGTGTAGTAGAAAATTACTTTATAAATAAATATTCAAAAAAAATGCATGAAATATCTTTCTATTATTTAATGAGTCCTATTGAAAATATAGATACAAATAACTTTACTATTACTGAAAATGATAAAGGTCGTAAAATAAAATTAGATTTCAAATGGATTGATTTAAAAGAAATAGGGAACTATGATATTAGACCTAGTTTTCTTAAACAAATTTTGGAAAGTGGAAATTTTGAATTTAATCATTTGATTTTTAATGAATTAGATAAAATACTTTAGTATTTATAATGAAGATAATAAAACAGTAATTCGGAGGTGAGAAAATTGAGAACAATTGCTAAATAAGTTAGGCATAATGTTAGAAATAAGAAACTTAACTATATTAGTAAATGGTAGATATATAATTAAAGATTTATCTTTAACTTTAAATAAAGGAGATAAGTTAGCAATTATTGGTGAAGAGGGTAATGGTAAATCTACGTTACTTAAAACTATTCTTTCTATGTGTGATTATGGAGAGACAGAAGGAACTATTAATTTAAAAGGGAATAGGGTTGGATATTTAGAACAAGTAATTAGTGAAGATAATTTAAATAAAAAAGTATATGATTATCTATTTAGTAGTGAAGAAGACTATTATAATAAAATAAGTGAACTTTATAAGTATTTAGAACTATTTAATTTAGAAGATGAAATATTAGAGCAAAGAATAATGTCTTTATCAGGTGGAGAGAAAGTAAAAGTAAATATATTAAAATTATTACTAGAAGAATTTGATATTTTATTTTTAGATGAGCCTACTAATGATTTAGATATAGAAACTTTAGAGTGGTTAGAGAAATTTATTAATAGTACTTCAAAACCTATTGTTTATGTTTCTCATGATGAGAGCTTACTTTCTAATACTGCTAATATGATTCTACATTTAGAACAGATAAAAGGTAAAACAGATTGTAGATATACTCTTTTAAAAATTGATTATGATACTTATGTTTCTAAAAGACTTAGAATGATAGATAAACAAAGACAAGTAGCAAGAAATGAGAAAAGAGATTTTATTAAGAAACAAGAAAAATTAAGACAAGTTATGCAAAAAGTAGAGTATCAACAAAATACTATTTCAAGAAGTGATCCTCATGGGGCAAGATTATTAAAAAAGAAGATGCATTCATTAAAATCACAAGAGAGAAAGTTAGATGATACTACTCTTACGGAATTACCTGATGTAGAAGAAGGTATTAATTTCTTTTTTGAAGATGTGCAAGTTCCAAAGACAAAAGTAGTTCTTAATTTAGATTTAAAAGAGTTAAAGATTGATAATAAAGTTTTATCTAAAAATATCAAGTTAGAAGTAATAGGTAATGCTCATTTATGTATTGTAGGTAAAAATGGTGTAGGTAAATCTACTTTAATTAAAATTATTTATGAACAGATGAAGTCAAGAGAAGATATTAAAGTAGGTTATATGCCTCAAAACTATGATGATGTATTAAATAATTATGAATATGTTTTAGATTTTATCGCTCCAAGTAATTATAAAGATGATATAACTAGAGCGAGGATGTACTTAGGAAATATGAAATTTACAAGAGAAGAAATGACAGGAAAAATAAAAGATTTAAGTAATGGAACAAAAGCTAAGTTGTTTTTAATGAAATTAGTTCTTGATGAGTGTAATGTTTTGGTATTAGATGAACCTACTAGAAATGTAAGTCCTTTATCTAATCCTGTTATTAGAAAGGTTTTGAGAGAGTTTAGTGGTACAATAATAAGTGTTTCACACGATAGAAAATATATAGAAGAAGTAGTTGATAGTTTGTATTTATTAACTATAGATGGTTTAAGAAAGATAGATGATGTAAAGGAGTGATTCAAGTGATTTATACTACTCATTATAAATCTCCAATAGGAGATATCTTACTAGCTTCTAAAAACAATAAACTAATAGGTTTATGGATAGAAGGACAGAAATATTATTTTTCTTGCTTAAAAGATGAAATGAAAGAAGAAGAGAAAGAAATATTGATTAAGACTAAAGAGTGGTTAGATAGATATTTTAAGGGAGAAAAACCTAGTATAAATGAACTTGATTTAGATCCTTTAGGTAGTGACTTTAGAAAAAGTGTTTGGAAGATACTTTGTGAAATACCTTATGGAGAAGTTATTACTTATAAAACTATTGCAGATACTATTGCTAAACAAAAAGGGCTTAAAAAGATGTCTAGTCAAGCGGTAGGAGGTGCGGTTAGTCATAATCCTATTTCCATAATTATACCGTGTCATAGAGTAGTAGGATCAAATGGTAGTTTAACTGGTTATGCAGGTGGTATTGATAAGAAAGTTTATTTATTAAAACAAGAAAAAGTTAATATGGAAAAATTATTTATTCCAAAGAAAGGAACGGCATTATGAAAAGATGTAAGTGGTGTAATTTAGATAATCCAATATACATTAAATATCATGATGAAGAGTGGGGAGTACCTAACTTTGATGATAAATACTTATTTGAAATGTTAATATTAGAATCATTTCAGGCAGGATTATCTTGGGAATGTGTTTTAAATAAAAAAGAGAGTTTTAGGAAAGCTTATGATAATTTTGATTTAGATAAAGTTTGTTCTTATGATGATAAGAAGATTAATGAATTACTAGATAATAAAGATATTATTAGAAATAAACTAAAAATAAAAGCTAGTATAAGTAATGCTAGTATATTTAGAGATATAAAGAATGAGTATGGTAGTTTTTATAATTATTTAAAAGCATTTACTAAAGATAAAATAATTTATGAAACAGATAAGACTACTAATGATTTATCAGATGCTATATCGAAGGATTTAAAGAAAAGAGGTATGAAGTTTGTAGGAAGTACCATTATTTATTCTTATTTACAGGCGATAGGTATTATTAATTCACACGATAAAGATTGTTCTTTTTATAAGAAATCCATAAATTAATATTTGCATATACTATAAAGATTAATAATTTTAATAGGTAGTGATACTTATGGAAAGAATATTTTTTAATATCGAACCTAATAGTTTTGCGACATCGGCCTTTTTAATAGGTTTAATACTTTCACAAAAGTTGTCTTTAGAAGAGCAGGATAGTATTGGAAACTGGTTACAATTAGTTGGTCTTACTATGCAAACATATGCTTCTCAACAAATTACAATTGATGCTAGTAAAATTGATAATAAAGATAAAAGTAATGATAGCTCTGATATTGAAAAGTTAAAGAAAACTATCAAAGATATAGAAGAAGAATTAGACAAGATTTATTGTGATAAATAGTAATTTAAAAATACTATTTTTCTTTTAGGTAAAATGTTATACTTAAAGTAGGAGGAATAATTAATGAACGATGTTATTAAAAATATAGTAGAAAGAAGAAGTATAAAAAAATATAAAAGTGATATGGTTCCTACTGAATTAATTGATGAAGTATTAAAAGCGGGTACTTATGCACCATCTGGTATGAACAGACAATCTCCTATAATAATTGCTATTACTAATAAAGAGGTCAGAGATAAACTATCTAAATTAAATGCTAAGATTATGGGAGTAGATACTGATCCTTTTTATGGCGCACCTGTTGTTATTGTCGTACTAGCAGATAAGACAGTTCCTACATATATTTATGATGGTAGCCTAGTTATGGAAAATATGATGCTAGCGGCAAGGTCTTTAGGACTTGGAAGTTGTTGGATACATCGAGCAAAAGAAGAATTTGAAACGGAAGAGGGAAAAGAAATATTAAAGTCTTTAGGAATTACTGGAGACTATGAAGGGATAGGTAATTGTATATTAGGTTATCCTGATATGGAAGCGAAAGAGAAACCAAGAAAAGATAATTATATTTATAAGATAGATTAGGAGAAACTTATGAGAATAGATAATTTTTACTTTGTGGTAGAGGATATAACCAAAGCAATAAAATTTTACTCAAAACTGTTTGAAGAAGAGCCCACCAATATAACTGAAAATAGATGGGCTGACTGGCAAAATAAAGATAATAGAACTTACTTTGGTATTATTTCTGTTGAAGCGACAGGTGATAAAAGAGTTATAGGAAATAATGGAGTTTTAGGTTTATATACTGATGATATAGATAAAGCTTTTAATAAGTGTAAAGAAATAGGTGCAAAAATATTATATGAACCTGAAAAAATTCCTAATAGTTTAGATAATTATACTTGTTTTGCTATTGAAGATTTAGATGGAAATAAAATAGAGATTTCATATTATGATAAGCAAAATAATAATTAATCATCATTTATAGTTTCTTATTTTGTGTAATAAAAAAATGAAATTTTAAATTATATGGTTGATAATATATATACATTATGTTACTGTAGATATATATTTAAAACTATTATACAGGGGGAAAATATAAATGAAGGAAGTCAATTTGTATATAGATGAATCAGGTAATTTAGGTACAGGTATGGGAAGATATTTTTTAATATGTGCTTTAGAAGTGGATCCAACTTTAAAAAATGCTATATCTAAAAGAGCAGGTAGAGTTATATGTAGATTTAAACAAAAAAATGACATACCCAAAATTACAGAATTAAAGGGCAGTAGACTGAAAGATGATGATAGACTGGAACTACTTGATAAGATTCTTTTTAAAGGTATTAAAGTTAGGTATATAGTTCTTGATTTAAAACAAACTACAATGTTGTTAGCAAAGTCTGATGATAAAAATGCTTGCTTTAATTATTTAATTCAATTAATAGTAAAGAGAATTGTAGAAGAATATAAAGATGTAGAAAAAATAAACCTTTATTTAGATAATCGTTCTGTAAAAATTGGCAATAGACTTTCATTAAAACCTTATTTATATAATAAGCTAGTATTAGAACAATTAGAAACAAAAAATAATGTAAAAAGAATAGAATTCGATATAAATTATTTTGAATCTGAGAGCTGTTATTTAATTCAGTGGGCAGATATAGTTGCAAACTCATTATATAAAAAATATAATAGTAATAATGAAAAATTTTATGCAAAAATAAAACCATATATTGTTTATGAGAGCAGATTTCCATCAAAAAAAATTGGTCAGTAGTATATTGACTTATGCATAAAATAATGATATTATGGTTACATTAAAAAGGACTGGCATATAAGCCTTATATGATTTATTCAAGTTATTGAATATAAGAGTTATTTTTTAACTCAGTCATATAAGCACTGCCAGTCTTTTTTTGTTTGTATTACTGTTTTTCTTTTAGTAAAGATGATATAATTAATTTAGAATTTCAACTATATATATTGTAATTATTTAATAATAATTTAAAATATATATTAGAGAATGGGGTCATTATGGATAAATATTTAGAAATAAAAAAGTTATTTGAACAGAATGAAGATAAAGAAAATGCTATATCAATGGCAAAATATATGCGAAACTTATTTGAGTTTTATGGAATTCCTACTCCTAAAAGAAAAGCATTATATAAAGATTTTCTTAAAGATGAAAAGAAAGGTAAAAAAGTTGATTGGGATTTTCTTGATAAATGCTATCTGGATTCCCATAGAGAATTCCAATATTTAGTATCTGATTATTTAATTGCAATGAATAACTTTTTAACTTATGATGATATCCCTAAAATAGAAAAGTATATAAAAACAAAACAGTGGTGGGATACAATTGATTTTTTAGATAGAGTTATTGGTGAGATAGGACTAAGAGATAGTAGAGTTGATGATTTAATGCTAGAATGGTCTTGTGATAATGACTTTTGGGTAAGAAGAATAGCGATAGATCATCAATTATGTAGAAAAGATAAAACTAATACCATACTATTAGAAAAAATATTAGTTAATAATTTTGGTAGTGATGAATTCTTTATTAATAAAGCGATAGGTTGGGCTTTAAGAGATTATTCTAAAACTAATCCTGAATGGGTAAGAGAGTTTATAAATAAATATAAAGATAAAATGAGTAGTTTAAGTGTGAGGGAAGCAAGTAAATATATTTAATAAATAGTAAATTTTTAAGGAGAAGAAAAATATATTTATAAATGTATATAAACTAAATAATTATTAAATAGTAGTTTGAGAGGTGGCTAAAATATGGATAGAAAACTATTAAAGATAAGAAAAGTAAAACCAGAAGATGCTAAGAATTGGTTTATTTTAGTAAACAAAGTATGGAGAGATGCATATAATCATATATTTCCAAAAGAAGTATTCATAGAAAAAGATAACCGAGTAGATGAGAAAGTAAAAACATTTACCGATAATATAAAAAATGATAACAAAAATATAGCATATGTTGCTGAATATAATAATGAAATAATAGGAATAATGCGTGGAAGTATTAATTCATCATATGAACATTTTAATTCTGATTATGCTGATTTAATTGCACTCTATGTTGATCCAAAATTTCAAGGTTGTGGAATTGGGAGCTCATTTAAAAATATATTTGAACAATGGGCAATGGAAAATGGTGCCTCAAAATATGTAATTGGAGTTTTAAAAGATAATATAAAAGCTAGAAAAGTATATGAATCATGGGGTGGTAAATTATCAAAATATGAAAAAGATTTCGTTAAATTTGGTGTAGGATATCCAGAAGTATTCTATACATATAATTTAGAGAATATACTAAATAAACATAGATAATTTTTTAAAATTAAGAGAATTATAAATTACAAGGTGATTATTATGAGTAAATATATTCAAGCAATAGGAATATGGTTTTTAATTATTCCATTAGCAATTATGAATGGTGGATTAAGAGAAAATATATTGGTTAAATTAGGAGATATTGCACTACCATTAAGTGGAATTATTCTTAGTATATGTATATTTGTAGTAGCATACTTATTAATACCAAAAATCAAAAATTGTAAACAAACAGATTATTTTATCTTTGGAATAATTTGGTTTATTTTAACGAATCTATTTGATTTGTTTATGTATATTAGTGAAGGTGGAGGAATCAAAGATTTATTAGGTTCATATAACTTTTTAACAGGTAATCTATGGATTTTAGTTGTCATTACCACATTTATATCTCCAATAATAGTATCAAAAATAAAAAAGAGGAAAGGTGAAATAAAAAATGTATAAAACAGTTGTTATAGAATATTCTCCAAAAGCTAATGAAATGGCACAAAAAGTAGAGGAAAAAGCTAATGAAATGTTACAAGCTGGTTTTGAACTAGTTACTATGTCAATTACAGGAACTGCAAAAGCAATTTTAGTATTTAAAAAGGATTAAAAAAGCTTTATATAAATTAAAATTTATCGAATAGAAAATGTATTATTAAATTAATAAATAATTATTAGTAGTAATTGGAAAATAAGAGGTTAATTATGGAATATATATTTATGATAATTTTTGGTATATGTATTATAATTTTAGGAATTTTAAATTATAAAGGTAATATTTCTTCTATTCATTGGTATAATAGAACAAGAATTACAAAAGAAAATTCTAAGAAATATGGAGAAGCAATGGGGCTTGGAACAATAATAATTGGAGTTAGTTTAACTATAACAGCTATTTTACAAATGATTTTTGAAATTGAAAGTCTATGGTTTATTACTTTAGTAGGTGTTATCATTGGTTTAGTTTTTCTACTTTATGGGCAATTTAAGTATAATAGAGGAATTTTCTAATTTTGATATAGATTCCTTTATTTTTTTAGTATATATGCTTGGTGTGTTAAGAAAACTAGCAAAAATGTAAAATATAGTTGATAGAAAAAGAAAGTTTAAAGTAGTACACTTAATTTGGAGGTTGATAAAATGAGCTTAGGAAATAATTTATTTGAAGCAAGAAAGAAGGCATGCTTATCACAAGAAAGAGTTGCAGAAAAGTTAGGGGTTAGTAGGCAGACAATTTCAAAATGGGAAACAAATGAAACTATTCCAGATATTTATCAGTCAAAAAAACTTTCAAAATTATATAATTTATCTTTAGATGAGTTAATAGAGTTTGATGTAGATTTAAAAGAGATAGAAGAAATTATTAAAAATACTGATGAGGCGAAAGAAGCAAAAATTAATTGGACAAATGCTTGGGGTAAGAAATATAAAGTATTAGTAACATATCAAAAAGAAGTTGATATATCTAAATATGCTAAAGGAATTAGAATGATGCTTGATAGTTTATCTAGTGAGTATGGTTATAATAAACAAGATAGTATGTTAGTTTTAAAAGATATTCTTTATCACGAATGGAAAGATAAAAAATAGATTAATTATTTTAATGTTAAGAAAATTAGCATAATTTCCATTAGATATTGCTAGACCAAAAAGCTTTAAGATTATATACTTTTAACTGAGGTGAAAAAATGGAAATAGGAAATAAAATATTAGAATTAAGAAAGAAAAATAATCTTTCTCAAGAAGCATTAGCAGAAAAGATAGGAGTTAGTAGGCAAACAATATCTAAATGGGAGTTAGGTGAGACAGCTCCTGATATTAAACAAGCGAAAGAATTATCTAAAGTATTTAATGTTAGTTTAGATGAGTTAACTGATAATGATATTAAAAATGTTTTAGAAGCTAAAGTTAGTAATACAGAAAAGTTAGCAGGTATTATAATTAAAATTTTAAAAGTAATAGGAATATTATCAATAATATATGTAATACTTTTTGTCATTGCATTAATTTTATTTACTGCTTTTCCTAATGAGCAAAAGACAACGACAGAGATAATATCTGCTGATTTAAATTGTTCTATTGGCGATAATAATTATTTAATTACAATTGGAGAAGATAATTATTTTGAATGTATGGAGTGTAATAAAGATATGGAAATCTATTTAAAAGATATTACAGATTATGCTAATATAGAGCATAGTATAGAAAATATAGAAAAATATTTTGAAGATAATGGAGGTAGTTGTAAATAAGTATGAAAGTAATAACAGTATGTGGTAGTTATAAATTCAAAAAAGAGATGATTGATATTGCAGAAAAATTAACTTTAGAAGGTAATTGTGTCTTGATGCCTAATGAATTATCAAGATCTAATAAAGATGATTATAGCCAAGAAGAAGCTTTAATGATTGATAAAATGCACAAAGAAAAAATTAAATTATCAGATGCTATACTTGTTGTTAATGTGGATGGTTATATTGGTAATAGTACTAAAAGTGAAATAGAATATGCTAAATCTTTAAATAAAGAGATTATTTATTATACAGATTTGATGAAATAATGTAATAGTTTTTATATAGAGAAAAGTGAAGAAAGTGGTGCTGTAATGAAAAATATTTTAGTGCATGGATTAGGACAAAATGAAACAAGTTGGAATAAAGTAGAAGAAGAGTTAAAGAGCAATAGTATAAAGGTAGAAATTCCTAGTTTATATTCAATGTTAAAAGATGTTACATCAGATTATGCTACTTTATATGAAAAGTTTTCTAATTACTGTAATAATTTTGATGAAAAATTAAATCTATGCGGCCTTTCTCTTGGAGGAATACTTGCAATTGATTATGTAAAAGAGCATCCTGATAAAGTAAATTCTCTTATATTAATTGGAACACCTTATAAGATTCCCAAATTTCTTTTTAAAGTCCAAGGACTAATATTTAAGGTTATGCCTAAATCTACTTTTGAGAAAATAGGGTGTGAAAAGAAAGATTTTATTTCTCTTGTTAATTCTATGAGTAATTTAGATATAGAAATTAACTTAGATAAAATAACTTGTAAAACTTTGATTTTATGCGGTGTTAAGGATAATCAGAATATGGAAAGTGCAAAAATATTAAATAAATCTATTAACAATAGCTCTTTTAAAACTATAGATAATTCTTCTCATGAAGTTAATGTAGATAATCCTAAAGAACTTGCTAGTATCATTTATAACTTTTGGAAAGATAGAGGTAATTAATATGAATTATTATGGTAGTGAAGAATATAATCAGTTGATTAAAGAGCTAGATAAATTAGTTTATTCTAAATGTGATTTATTAAGGCCAACAAATGAAATAGAGTTAGATGATAATTATTCTATAAAATATTATTACTATAAAGATATAGATAGTAGTAAAGATGGGAAAATATGTAGATTATATAAAGATGAAAAAATGATTTATGAATGGAAAAATATTTATAATATATCTAGATATGCTACTATTATAAAACATTCTGATGGTAATAAATATTTGTTATTTTCTATAGATTTATATGGTTATAGTGTTTTAAACTTAAAGACATTAGAGTGTATTAATTATATACCAAGTGAATCTTATTTAGATAATAAAGAAACTTTTATTTGGTGTGATGTTAATTATAATATTAATAGTAACTTGTTGGTAGTTAGTGGTTGTTACTGGGGAACTCCATATTCATTAATTGTTTTAGATTTTACTAAACCTATGGAAATAGTAGAGTCTAGGAATTGGCTTAATTTACCTTCAAAATATTATGAACTAGGTTGTGATATTGATTTTAAATGTTGGGATGATAATAAATTGGTCTGTATGTTAGACGGAAATAAAGATTCTGTTTTAACTATAGATATTAATGAACTAAAGGAGGAAGAAAAATGAGTTTAACAATAAATATATATTATACAGGTAAAAATGGTAGTGCAAGAGCTTTTGCTAAAGAAATGGTAGAAAGTGGTCTTGTAGAAAGGATAAGAAATGAAGAAGGTAATTTAAAGTATGAATATTTCTTTCCTATGGATGATGAAGAGACAGTTCTATTAATAGATAGATGGGAAAATGAAGAAGCCTTAGATAAACATCATAAAACAGAAATGATGAGTGAAATTGCTAAGCTTAGAGATAAATATAATCTTCATATGAGAGTAGAACAGTTTGTAGAAAAAAATAAACATAAATAGTTTATTGATTTTCTATTTTTTAATTTTAACAAGAGATGTATTAAGAGTAAATGATAGATATTCTGATATAGCTTTTGAAATAGAAGATAAATCTATTCTTAGTAAGGTGAGAACTATGAAAAATAAAATATTGTTAGGTGTATTAATAGTTATTATAATATTAGTAGTAATTTTAATAGTAATTAATTTAAAAGATGGTAACAATGATACTAATCAAGATAGGGGAATAAATACTAGTGAAGAAATAAATGGAGATGATTTAAGTATGAAGATAAATTTAACAATAAATGGAAATAGTTTTACAGCGACATTAGAAGACAATGAAACAACTAGAGAGCTTTTAAATAGACTTCCAATAGAAGTTAGTATGAGTGAATTAAATGGTAATGAAAAGTATTATTATTTTGATGAAAGTCTTCCTACTAATAGTTATAGACCTGGTAATATAAGTACTGGAGATATTATGTTATATGGAAGTGACTGTCTAGTTATTTTTTATGAAAATTTTGATACTCCTTATAGTTATACAAGAATTGGTAAGATAGATAATGTAGATAACTTAAAAGATGCTTTAGGTAATGGAAATGTTAATGTTATGATAAGTAAATAGTTAGTGTGGAAATGCTAACTTTTTTTAATTTTCTAAATATTTTAACTTTTTTAACTTATTTATATGTTAGAATATATATTAAGAAATTATTTGGGAGGTTTATTTTATATGAGAGTTGTAAGGAGTAATAATTGGAATAGAGTTAGAACAAAGGAAGAACTATTAGAATTATTAAAGGAATATAGGGGAATATTATCTAATCCTATGCAAGACTATTTAAACTCTTTAATAGAATTAGAATTTTCTGTTATAAGAGATTATATTAAAGATGAAGATAGAGAGGTTTTATCTGAATTAGAGGTATATAAGAAAGTAGCAATATATAATATATATAATAGAGCTTTAAACCTATTTAAAAAGCAAGATATGCAATTTGATATTTCTGGTAATGAAAATGGTTTTGAAAGTTTAGATGTTTCTACACAGTTAAACGATAAAAATGTAAGATTATTTCATTTTAATTATAGTGAAAATCGAAGTTTTAATGATAAAATACCTGATGAATATAAAACGATGAGAATTGGAACTGTTAATTTATATCAAACATTAGAAAGTAAAGAATTAAGAGAAAAAGAATTAAATAGAGTAATGAACAAGTTAGAAATGTTATATGATGCACATAACCCTTATCCAGCTCCTCGTAAGAAAATAGGTGGTCCATATCAACAATGGAGTCGTGAACATTCACTTGAAATAGCTGAATATGAGAAATTATTTACAGAATTAGATAGTAAAAAAGAATTAACGGATGAAGATAAAAGAGAAATTGAGCTAACAAATGAAATTTATAATTTACTATTAGAAGATTATGGGTTAACTAACGAAAGTTTTGAAGAAGTAAAAAGTAGAGCCAAGTTTGGATTTGAAGCTTATAGTAATCTTCAAAAAACACTTGTTAAAAGGCAACCTAATTTAACTATTACAACTGGCATTAAATATATATAAATTTAAACTAATTAAGAAGGTGAGTCTATGAAAGGACAAAATATGTATCTAGCATTTGGTAGTGAAGTCATCTATGATGATGCTTCCTTTTTAATTGAAGATAATGATAAAGTAGGAGTTGTTGGTGTAAATGGAGCAGGGAAGACTACTTTATTTAAGATTATTTTAAAAGAGGAGTCTTTAGATGCTGGGAAGGTAACTGTTAATAATAAAAAGATAGGACATCTTCCTCAAGAGATTAATTTTACTGATAAAGAGAAGAATGTTTTAGATTATTTATACAGCGGAAGACCAATTGAAGCGTTAGAACAAGAGTTAAATGTAGTTTATGAGAAGTTAAGTAATGCAAGTGAGTTAGAACAAAATAAACTTTTAAGACAAGCAGAGAAGATTCAAAGTGAACTTGATAGTCTAAATCAATATACTGCAGAAGATGAGTTATTATCTTTAATTGAGAATATGCAAATAGATAGTGAACTCTTAGAAATGAAAGTAGGAGATTTATCAGGAGGTCAAAAATCTAAAATCGCTTTTGCAAGGCTTCTTTTTTCAAACTCTGATATATTACTTTTAGATGAACCAACTAACCATTTAGACGCTAAGACTAAGGACTTTGTAACAGACTATTTAAGAAATTATCACGGTATGGTTTTAGTAATTAGTCACGATATTGATTTCTTAAATGAGGTAGTAACAAAGATAATGTTTATTAATAAAGTTACTCATAAAATAAAAGTATATAAAGGTAATTATAAAGAATTTAAAAGACTTTATGCTGATGAAATGATGCAGAAAGAATTAAGGATAAAAGAACAAGAAAGAGAAATAAAGAAATTAGAAGAAGTTGTTAAAAGAGCAGAGTCTGCCTCTCGTACTAATCATAATTTAAAGAGATTAGGTGAATCAAGAAAGAAAATGTTAGAGAAAAAATTAGATGAGTTAGAGGTAAGAGAAGAAAAATATAAGACTGTTACTATGAAAGTAGAGCCTAAAGAGGTTAGCGGTAGAATACCTTTAGAAGTAAAACATTTAACTTTTCATTATCCTTCTAAGAGTGATTTATATCGTAATTTATCTTTTGAGATGGCAAGAGGTGAGAAGTTTTTAATAGTTGGAGAAAATGGGGTAGGGAAATCAACTTTATTAAAGTTAATTATGAATAAATTAAAACCTATTAAAGGAGAAATAGTCTACGGTTATAAAGCTTCTATCGCTTACTATGCTCAAGAGTTAGAAATATTAGATGAAGATAAGACTATCCTAGAAAATGTAGATAATCCTAATTATAGTGATAATGAGTTAAGAACTTTTTTAGGAAATTTTCTATTTTCTAATAATGATGTTTTTAAGAAAGTAAAAGTATTATCTCCTGGAGAGAAAGCTAGAGTAGCTTTGTGTAAAATACTTATTCAAAGAACTAACATAATTATACTAGATGAACCTACTAATCACTTTGATCCAGAAACACAAAAAATTATTGGTGAGAACTTTAAGAATTATACAGGTACTTTAATAATGGTAAGTCATAATCCTTCTTTTGTAGAACAGATTGGTGTTACTAGAATGTTAGTCTTACCAGAAGGTAAAATTGTAGAATATAAAAGAGAATTACTTCATTACTATTATTACTTAAATACAGAGTTAGTGTAATATTGAAATTAAAAGTAGTTAGTTTTATAATAATACTAGGAGATGATAAAAATGGCTAAAAAAGATTTAGGTGTAAAACCTTATTTATTTCCAATGCCTGTTTTAATGATTGCAACATACTGTGAAGATGGTAGTGTTGATGTTATGAATATGGCTTGGGGAGGTATTTGTGGTAATAATAAAGTTGCATTAAACATTACAGAGAGTCATAAGACTTCTAAAAATATTAAAGAAAGAGGAGCTTTTACTATTAGTGTTGCAGATGTTCCTCATTTAGAAGAGTCAGATTATTTTGGTACTGCTAGTGCTAATAGAGTTAAAGATAAGTTTGAGAAAAGTGGAATGCATGCAGTTAAAAGTGAAAGAGTAGATGCTCCAATTATTGAAGAGTATCCCATTACCTTAGAATGTAAAGTATCTAAGATATATAATGATGATGAAGGGTTTAGAGTAGTTGGTGAAATAGTTAATGTCTTAGTAGATGAAGAAGTACTTGATTCTAATGGTAAAGTTGATCCTACTAAGTTAAATGCTTTTGTCTTTGATCAATTTCAAAATGGATATTATGCAATTGGTGAAAAAGTAGGGGAAGCTTGGAAGAGTGGCAATAAATATATAAAATAGAGTATTCAGTTTATTTTTATTAAAGGAGTATGATTTGTAATGGAAAGTTTTAGCTTTTTTATACATAAACCTAAATCTGTTTGTTTAAAAGCGGATTTAATGTTAGATAGTGATACACTAGATGTATCATACTATATTATTGATTGTTTAACTTATAAAAAGCATATGAAAGATTTTGTAACTTCAATAGATAAAATTAAAAGTTGTAAAAAAAGAATTAAAATTTTTCTAAATATTGCGGATATTATATTTTATATAGTAATTGCATTTTTATTTGTATTAGGAGTTTTGTGGCAAAATAATACAGGATTACATATTATTACGCCTATGTTTTGTATTGGCTATTCTATTATTATTTTAATTTTTTCTTTTTTACATTTGACTCCTATATTAGAAATATGTCTAGTTGATGGTAATGTTTATTATATTCCAACAAGCAGTTTTATTATTTCTACATCAAAACAAAAAAGACAATTAGACACATTGTATCAATTGCTGAATAGAACTAATAGAATTAAGTAAATTATCAAATTCGAATGCTTTGTGATACTTGAAAATAATATATTTTTATGATACTATGAATATGTAAAAGAAATTTACATATAATTAAAAAAGAGGAATACCTAGTTTTGCGTTCTGGGTGTTATCTCTAAAATGGTTAGAAGTAAACACCCTAATTACAAAGCTGTAATAGGGCGTTTTACTATCTATAAATAATTAAAAGAATTATAATAAGTAATAGTATTAATATTAAAGAATCTTTCTTACTCATAAACATTTCCCCTTTCTACCCCCCTGAAGTCAAGAGATATAGAAAGAGGCAAACACCCATTACTAAGTATTCCTAACAGATATACTACTACATATGATATATATAATCAATCGAACAAGATACATTTTTTAATAGAAAATTTGTTTTATATGTTTAAATATGATTAGGAGAATAAAAAGTTCTTCTTTTTTGGTTGTCTAGGTATTTCTCCTATGCTATAATTTTGCTTGGAAGGTGATAGTATGCATTTTTATAGTTTGGATCATGAAGCTTCTTTTGAGGATTTAAGAAAATTTAATTATCCTAATCAAAAGATCGGTGTAATTGCCCATATCGAAAACAAAGATGGAGAAATTTTACTACAACAAAGAGGAGTAAAATCGCGTGATGAAAATGGCCTTTATGAAGATATAGGTGGTAAAGAAGAATCAGGAGATGTGAACTTTTTATCAGCGATTAAGCGTGAAATTAAAGAAGAAACAGGTGATGAAATTAATTTAGCCTTTAGTGATTCTATAGGAATTTATCATTGCTATAAAAATGACATTAACTGGATTTTTATAATCTATTTTGTTAAATATATTGAGGGGAATTTTAAAATAATGGAAAAGGATAAGTGTACTGATTTTCACTTTTTTAAATATGATGAGGCAATTAATTCAGAATTAGTTACGGAAAGTTGTAAATATTTAATTAAAAGCATAAAATGTAATTATAGATAGCAATTTAATTAATGATTGTGAAAAATGTTTTATTAACATAGCACTTGAAAATAATATATATTTATGATACTATGAATATGTAAAAGAAATTTACATAAACTAAAAAAGAGGAAATACCTAGTTTTGTAGATGGGTATTTACCTCAAAAAAATCTTGTGTAAACACCCTAGTTACAATGATGTAATAGGGTGTCTTTTTATCTATAAATAATTAAAAGAATTATAATAAGTAATAATATTACTATTAAAGTATCTTTCTTACTCATAAACATTTCCCCTTTCTAACCCCCTAAAATTAAGAGATAGAAAGAGGCAAACACCCATACTAGGTAATTCCTAAGTTAATAGTATCATACTTTTATTTATAAAACAATCGAACAAGATACATTTTTTAATAGAAAATTTGTTTTATATATTTAAATATGATTAGGAGAATAAAAAGTTCTTCTTTTTTTGTTGTCTAGGTATTTCTCCTATGCTATAATTTTGCTTGGAAGAGGTGGATTATGTTAGAAGTTAAAGACTTAAAGAAGAAGTTTGTTAAGTATAATGCTAAACGTAAAAAAGAAGAGTTTTATGCTGATAATGGTATTAGTTTTAAAGCTAAAGATGGAGAAATCATCGGAATATTAGGACCAAATGGGGCAGGAAAGACAACATTACTTAGAATGATTGCAGGAATTCTTGAACCTACTAGTGGAACTATTTCTTTTGGAAAATTAGACTATCTTCATAACGAGATAGAAATAAAGAAAAATATTGCCTATTTATCAGGTAATACTAAACTATATAATACTTTATCTTGTTATGAGTTATTAAAAATGTGTGGAAATATTTATGGAGTAGAGGAAAGTAAATTAGAGGAGAGAATAAAAGAAATATCTAAGAAGTTAAATATGGATAGTTTCATGTATAATAGAATTGAAAACTTATCAACAGGACAAACTCAAAGAGTTAATATTGCAAGATGTTTAGTTCATGATCCTAAATACTATATTTTAGATGAAGCGACTAGTGGGCTTGATATTATTTCTAGTCAAATTATTTTAGACTTTATTAAAGAAGAAAAGAAACGTGGTAAGATAATTTTATATTCTACCCATTATATGGAAGAAGCTGAAAATATTTGTGATAATGTTATTATGATTAATAAAGGTATTGTAATTAAAGAAGGTACTCCTAGTGAAATAAAAAAATCTACTAAAACTACTAATTTAAGAGATGCTTTCTTTACTTTAATAGGAGGTGTTTCTAATGAGTAATTTAGGTAATATTTTAAAGAAAGAATTAAGAGAGATGTTTCGTGATAAGAAATCTCTTATGATGATGTTAATTATTCCTATTTTAATACCTGCATTAATAATAGGTATGTCTGCTTTATTTGAAGCACAAACTAATAAGCCTATAACTGATTATAATAAAATAGGTTTTGATTATGAATTAAGTGAGATGGAAAAAGATATTGCAGATAACTTAGATATAGAAGTTATTAGTGGAAGTAATGAAGAGTTAGAAAATAAGTATAGTAATGGAGAAATAGATTTATATATCACAAAAGATGGTAGTACTTATACTATAAATGGTGAAGATAATGAGACTACTAGTTATGCTACAAGTTTAATGGATACTTACTTTGCTACTTATAAAGAAGCATTACAAACAAATTATTTAGCTAGTAATAATATAAATCCTAGTGATGTTACTTCTATTATTACTGTTAATAAAGATATAAAAGAAACAGAGAACTTTTATGGTAATTATATTGTAAATTATGGTTTTCTCTTTATAATTATGGCTATTACTATATCTGCTACTTATCCTGCTACTGATACAACAGCAGGGGAAAAAGAAAGAGGAACACTTGAAACATTACTTACTTTTCCAATTAAAAGTAGAGATATAATTATTGGTAAGTTCTTAAGTGTCTCTTTATCATCAATTATTACAGGTATTGTTAGTTTAATATTAATGTTAATCTCACTAGCGTATGCTAATGGTGCATTTGAAATATATAAAGATACTAATTTAATGCTATCTACTAGTAGTTTAATCTTTTCAATATTAGTAATTATCGCTTATTCGCTACTAGTTAGTGGATTATGTATTGCTATTGCAAGTAAATCTAAAACCTTTAAAGAAGCTCAAAGTGCTTTAACACCATTAACATTTATATGTTTCTTTCCAGGTATGATAGCTTTCATGGCTGGGGTTAGTTCATCACCGCTACTTTCATTAGTACCTTTCTTAAACTTTACACTGTTATTTCAAGATATAGTTGTAGGAAATATAGATATTGTTAATATCTTATTAATGAGTATATCAACAATTGTCATTATTACATTAGTTTTAGTAGTAATAATTAAACAATATAAGAGTGAAAAAGTATTATTTTAGACCGGTTATCGACCAATTTTGAGTAGCAATATATCAAAAATGGTCGATAACTTGACTATTTATGCCATGTAGTATATAATTAATATAGGCGAAGAACAATGGAAAAGTTATATAAAAGAGAAGATTATTTAAATAAGATTAGAGGCTTTTATGATGATACAATGATAAAAGTAATTACAGGTATTAGAAGATGTGGTAAATCTTATTTGTTAAAAACAGTTATAGAGGAATTAAAAGATAAAGGAGTAAAAGATAAAGATATTATTTATATTGAATTAGATAGAAAAGAATATAAAGATGTTAAAACTTCTAAAGAACTTGAAAAGTTCATTGATGATTTAATAAAAGATAATGATTTTAAATATCTCTTTATCGATGAAGTAGAAAATGTTAGTGATTTTGAATCTGTTGTTAATGCTTACAGAGAAGAAGGTAATTTTTCAATATTTTTAACAGGATCAAACTCATATTTACTTAGTGGAGAGCTTGTGACTAAATTAACTGGAAGATATATTGAGATAGAAATGTTACCACTTAACTTTTATGAATATGTTGATATGAAAAAGTTTCTTAATAAAAGCATTAATTCTAATATTTATTTAGAATTTGAAGAATTTATAAGAAATGGCGGTTTTCCAGGTTCATTATATTATGAAAAATATGAAGATAAATTATTATATACTAGAAATGTTATAGGGCAAATTTTCGATAAAGATATTAAAAGTCATAAAAAAATAAAAGATAAAGATTTATTTGAAGTAATACAAAACTTTGTTGTAAATAATTTTGGTTCTGTTATTAGTGTAGGTAGTATATATGATTATTTAGTAGGACAAAAAATAAATGTTGATAGGAGAACTATTAAAACATATATAGAAATTTTAGAAAATGCTAAGATTATATATTCATGCGATTTATTTGATATGAAATCAAAAAAAGTATTAGAAGTAGAAAAGAAGTATTATTTAGCAGATTTAAGTATATATTATGCCTTAAATACTGATAATAGAATTAATTATGGACCTGTTTTAGAAAATGTACTATTTTCATATCTGAAAACTAAAGGTTATAGTTTAAGTGTAGGTAGAATAGGAAATTTAGAATGTGATTTTATTGCAAGACGTGGTGTAGATGAGTATTTTTATATTCAAGTTACTAAAAATATAGATGATGAGAAAACTGTTGAAAGAGAATATAAACCATTTTATAAAATAAAGGAAATGTACCCTAGATATCTATTTGTATCAGACTTAGTATTACAAAGAAATGTAGAAGGTATTAAAAATGTTAATATAGTAGATTTTATTTATAATAAAGAAGATTTAAAATAGGGCTTTTAAGAGTTCTATTTTTCTTGTTATAATTCTAATTGAAAGAAAGTGATTATATTGAAGATATATATTATAGGACCACCTGCTTCAGGTAAAACAACTTTATCAAAAATATTAAGTAAAAAATATAATATAGAAAGTTATGAACTTGATAAATTAGTTTTTGATGATCTTAATAATCATATTAGAAGAGATGATGAAACTATTATGAAAATGTTTAATGATATTTTATCTAAAGATTCTTTTATAATAGAAGATGTAGGTAGAAGTAAATTTATTGAAGGATTAGAAAAATGTGATAAGATATATTATATAAGTTTAAATAAAAGTGAAGTTTATAAAAGAGTTATAAGACGGTGGTTTAATCAAAGAAAAGGTAAGGAAGAGTATAATTATCCACCAACATTGGCACAGTTAATAGATATGTTTAGAGTTGTTAATAGTTATTATAAGAAAGAAAAGAAGAAGTTAGATTATATAAATAAATTTAAAGAAAAAGTTGTTTATTTAGATAAGGATAAATTAAATGAGTTAGAAAATAGATAAGGAGTGAAAGTTATGTCATTAAAAAATGCAAAAGAACATTTAGGAAAATATGGATTAGATAATAAAATAAAAGAATTTGATACATCATCTGCAACGGTGAAGGAAGCAGCACTTGCTTTAAACTGTAAAGAAGCTGAAATTGCTAAGACTTTATCATTTTTAGTAAATAATAAACCTATATTAATAGTAGCAGCAGGTAATAGAAAGATAGATAATGCTAAATATAAAAGTAAATTTAATGAGAAAGCAAAAATGCTTAAAACTGATGAGGTAGAACCTTTTATTGGGCATAAAGTAGGAGGAGTTTGTCCTTTTGGTATAAATGATGGTGTTGATGTTTATTTAGATATCTCATTAAAAGATTTTGATATAGTCTATCCTGCTTGTGGTAGTAGCAATAGTACTGTAAAGCTTACTATTAAAGAGTTAGAAGAAGCATCTGATTATAAAGAATGGATAGATGTATGTAAAATAATAGAAGAAGGTTAAAGTATATGAAAAATATTTTATTATTATCATTTTTACTTTTATTAGTAGTTATTTCTTGTAATGTTATAGTAGTAAATGCTAAAGAAATATCTTATGATAATTCTATAACTATTTTAAGAGCAGGGGGAGGAAGTAGTGGATCTCATTCAAGCTCTGGTGGTTCTAGTAGTAGTAGACATTATGGAAGAAGAGGTTATAGTAGTCCTCTTTCTAATATTATTTCTGCTATAATATTTATCATTATAATATTTGCATCCACTATAATCTTATATTTTAAAGTACTAAGAGCATCTTTTAATAGTAAGAGATATTTAAAGCTTTTAGACAATAAGGATATTACCTTTAAATATAAAACTATTGAAAAAAGAGTAATAGAAACATTCTATGTTGTAGAGGAAGCTTGGACTAATAATGATATCAGTAAAGCGAAAGACTATATGGATAAAGATTTATATGAGAGTTTTAAGTCTAAACTTGAGTGGATGGATATTAATAATAGAAGAAATATCTTAAAGAAAATAAGATTAGTTAATCTAAAACCAGTATCTGTTTATGATGATAACGATGATAAAAAAGACTTAATATGGTTTTATATAAAAGGAAAAACGATAGATTATATTGTTGATACTAAGACAAAGAATATAGTCAGTGGAGATACTAAAAATAGATCTTTTGTAGAGTTTTGGAAATTTGTAAAAAATGAAAATAATAACTGGGTATTAAGTGAAATATTACAAGAGGATGAGAGTAAAAAGATAGGGTTATAAAATAAAAGATAGTAGTTTTTTAACTACTACTTTTAGTCTCCAAACATTTCAAAGATTTCACTCATAAATGACTCTCTTTTTTGCTTTCTAGGTTTCTCTTCATAATGTTTTGTTTCTTTGTGAGAACTTTCTTTAACTTCTTTATTTATATAAGCATCTTCTTTTTCCATAATTTTTTCAAGTTCTCCACGGTCTAACCAGATACCACGGCACTCTGGACAATAATCTATTTCTACACCTTTCTTTTCACTCATTAGTAGAGTAACATCTTTACAAACTGGACATTTCATAAACATCTTCCTTTCTTTTTGTTTTATTATAACATTATGTTAAAATGCTAGTAAATAGTAAAGTTATACTATATAATTAATTTAGGTGATAACATGTTTAAAGTTGAAGAGAATAGAACAATATATTTAGATGATAAAGGTAATATTTTAGGAGAAGTAGATTATCCATATATATCTTCTAATGTCGTAGATGTTAATCATACTTATGTTGATATAAGTTTAAGAGGAAAAGGTATTGCAAGTCTTCTTTTAACTCATGCTTTTAATTATTTTAAAGAAAATAACATCAAAGTAAAATGTAGTTGTTCTTATGCTATTAAGTGGATTAATAATCATGAAGAGTACTCTGATCTAGTTATTGATTTAGTTAATGTTTCATAATTAGCCCATAGTTTTCCCATAATCTTCTTTTATACTTAAATTATGAAAGGAGGAGATTATATCGTAAATATTAAAGTTATAGGTGCTAATTGTAGTAATGGTATGAAAATATTAAAAAACTTATCTAAAGTAGAACGTGAACTTGATATGGAATTTAATATTGAAAAGATAGATTCTACTTATAAGAAGAAGTATAACATAAATGTCATTCCGGCTCTTATGATAGAAGATAAAGTAGTCTCTACTGGTAATGTTTTAACTGATAGAGAAATAAAAAATTATGTAAAAGAGCTTGTATAAATGAAAAGGACTCTAATTATTTAGAGTTCTTTTGCTTATAAAATTATCTATTAGCTGAACGTTTAGTATAACTAGTATTGTTTTCTATCACTTCAGGTGTAGTAGCTTTAGTAAGTTCTTGTTCATATAAAGTTCCCATATTTTCGCTAGTAATATTATGTTCTTTGATATAATCAGAATCAGATATCTTTTTCATAAAATTAATTATTCCATTTTTTTTCTTACTAAGATTTTCATCTTCTGTTGTTGTAAGACAAATAGGATTATTAGTATATAAACTCCAAGCAAAACTAGAAGCATCTTTGATTCTTAAAACTCCACTATCTAAAGCTTCCTTAAAGTATTGTTGATATTCATCCCAATCTCTAAAAAATTGTTGATACATAATTAAACTTCTATTGATAACAAAAAGATTTTGTTTTATTAACATATCATTATTATTATTTTCTTTATTACTCATAAAATTTAATTCCTCCTTCATAAATCGTACATATTATATCACACTTTTTTATTTTTGTCTAGCTTTTGTTACATATAAAAAGAACTCTGATTAGAGTTCTCATTACTTATTAAGTATAGCATCAATAGGTTTAATTTTTGTAATTTTACTTAGGGATATAATGGTAATAATTATAGATATGATAATTGTATAAACAAACATTATAACTGGTACCCATGGATTTGTTACGATACCATTTAAAATGTAAGTTTTATCTCCAAATAAAGAATTATTTAATAAATTAATAGAGATAAACCAAAGAATAATAGAAATTATATAAGACATAATACCTACAATTATACTTTCGTATAAGAATATTTTAATAATATCATTTTTATTTGTACCTAAAGCCCTTAATATACCTATTTGTTTTTTAGAGTAGGTAATAGATATATAAATAAAGTTAGAGAAGAGTAATATTGTAAATAATACGAATACCAAGGTTATAATGTTAATATATTTAGCAAGAAAGTTATAGATGGCATTTATTTGTTCTAAATCATCATAATGAGGTAATGTCAAATAGTAATAAACACCACTTCTATTATAATTAGTTTCGTAAGTGTTTATAATATTTTTTAGTTCATTATAATTATCTTCGTAAACTCTATAACTAAAATTATATTTATTAGAGTTGGTACTTTCTATTTCTGTTATATAATCATTACTAACATAATTATTATTATCTAGACTTATTCCTACAACTTTTAAATCATTTTTTATACTATTACTATTCAGATTACCATTAAAAGTAATGTATAAGTTATTAAAACTATTATTAGTATTTATATAGGAATTTGTAAAAGTATTAATTAAACTACTATAATTGTCTTCGCTATTATTTAATAAGTATTCATTTAATTCATCATTGAAATTATTATCTAATTCTCTAAATAAATCTAAGGAAATAATTATTTCATCTTTATTAAGCTTAGTAATTGTATTTGTTATAAGTTGAACATTATTATTATAGATTGCAATATTTTTAGCAGGTATTTCTTTTTTAGATAAATAAGAATCTGTAAGAAAAGTATTTATATCATTATTTAAAATGGCATTGTCGACAAAACCATTTACATAAATAAAGTAATCATCATTAAGATCATTATCTACTATTCCTGTTATAATAACTTTATTATCTCCTAACATTATTTCTTTATTACTATTTATTAATTCATCAATAGAATTAGGTTTATAAATATTATTAGTACTATCTAAAATACCATATTTACAAATATATCTTGCGACATTTTTATGTACCATTATTTCATTACTATTGACAGGTATTTTACCTTTAATATTACCAAGTATTCGATCATCTTTAAGTTCAATATAATTAAACCACATAGGTACATGGTCAAAGTCTTCATCAGGTTCTACATAGTCACCATAAGTAAAAGTTAGTAATCTATTGTTATTATATAATCTATAAGTTGGATTTAATTCTTCATTTATATTTTCTTTTAAAATATTTAAATCATCATTAGTTAAGTCAAACGGAAAAGAGGCACCGGCTGGCTCTACTTCTATTTTACTAATATCAAAAATATATTCATTATTATCTCTCATAACTCCAGCCATGAATGTTCCTTTATCATAAAGGAAAGAGTTAACTGATATTCCCATAAAGACTAAAGATATCATAGTTAAGATAATAGTAAAGAATAGTTTTACTTTATTACTTTTTAGGGAAGTAAATGCAAAGTGTAAACATTCTTTGAAAGGCAGTTTGGCACTTACGGATGTGAAAGTACTGTTATCTTGCTCTTTTATAGTTAAATCATTTCTAATAGCTTTACCATCTTGTAATTCTAATATTTTATCAGCATAAGTGTTAGCATTTTCTAAGTCATGAGAAACAACAACTACTAATTTTTCTTTACTGATTTCTTTTAATAATTTAAAAGTCTCTTTACTTGATATACTATCTAAATTACCTGTAGGTTCATCTGCTAGTATTATTTTAGGATTTTTAATTAAGGCTCTAGCGATACCAACTCGTTGTTTTTGGCCTCCAGATAATTCATTAATATTACGATATTCTAAACCTTTAAGACCAAGTCTATCTAAAAGATTTAATATCTCTTCTTTATCTACTTTTTTCTTTTGCAACTTTGCTGATAACATAACATTATCAAAAACATTATATTCTTCTAATAAGTTAAAATCTTGAAAGATAAAACCTATGTAAGTATTTCTATAAGAGTCAAAATCTTTTTCTTTAAAACTATCTATATCCTTATTATCAATATAAATTTTTCCACTTGTTTTACTATCAAGACCTCCTAAAATGTTTAATAAAGTGCTTTTGCCACTACCACTCTTACCAATAATAAATATTAATCCTTTGTTATTTAAATTAATATTAATGTCAGTTAAAGCTTTAGTAGATCCACCTTTTTTACTCCGATATTCTTTAGATACATTTTCAAACCTTATCATATACACTCACCTTAGTATAAGTTTAGCATAAAAGGCTTTAAATGTATTAGGAAATGATTATTTTGTTCTATAGTTTACATTTTCATCAAAATAATTTTCTGACTCTTTTTTTGAAATTTCTTTTTTATATAAATCACCAGCGTTTGTATTACCAGCGATATAATCTTTAATATAGTCAGGATCAGATATTTTTTTGGTAAATCTTTTAATACCTTCCTTTTTATTAGTTAGTTCATCTTTATCATTTTTAGTGCTACAATTGACTTTACTATAAATAAGGCCACAAGAAAAATTATAAATTTCTTTAATTGTTAAAATACCAAGGTATAAAATGCTTCCAAAATATTGTTGATCTTGGTTCCATTCTTCAAAGCTTAGATTTTTTATTAAGAGTTTTTTATATGTTTCATTAATTTCTTCTTTTATTGTGTTATTGTTCATATATATTATTTCTCCTTTTGTCTGATAATTTTTTATAAGTGTATCTATCTCTTTTAATCTTACCATATTTTAAATTCAAAGAGCAAAAAAATAATATATGATAACTTAATTTTCTATAATATTATTATTTATATATGTAAAGAAAAAGTTATATATGTGTAAGCGATTTGAATTAAGAAAATTTATAATGATTTTTCCTTTTAATTGTTTATATAGTTGATATTTACTTTATAAATGTTTTTATGTTAAACTTTTATTAAAGTAGGAGTGGGAGTAATGATTAAAGAGTATTATCATTTTATAAGAGATTATTTTAAATTAGCACAGATGAATAAAAAGTACTTTGTTATGATGTTAGTAACAGCTTTCTTTTATAAAGGGGCAAATCTACTTATACCGTTTTCTGCTTCTTTAATTATTAAATATATTACTTTAAAAGATTATCCTATGACTTATTTGAGTCTGGGATTTTTGGCATTGTCTTATTTTTTATATAGGTTATTTTACTTTATAAATCATAAATATTATGGTAAAAATAATCATTATTGTTATGTTCATTTGCAACAGAAAATATTTGATAAAGTAAGTATGATGGATGATAGTTTTACAAAATATGTTAATAAAGGTAAACTTTTAAATAGTGTAAATGGCGATGTTATGAATATTGGGGACATGTGTGATAAGGTTGCAGAGTTAATTATGAGTTCTTTAGAACTTTTGGTTTTAATTATTATAATAATTAATTGTAATTTCTTAATAGCATTATTATTTATTATCTTTACTATACTTTATATTTTTATTAGAAATTATACAGATAGAAAAGTTGATATGTATTATAGAAAACAAAGAAGTAATGTTGATAAGTATAGAGTTTTATTTTCGCAAGTTACAAAGGGATCTAGTGAAGTTAAAAGCTTTGGTATTATAGAGCCATTAGAAGATAAGTTAAAGAAAATAAATAAAGAGTGGAGTAGGGCTTATAATATTAAAAGAAAATATGCTGTTATAAGAGATAATGATGTTAATTTTTTAACTTATGGCTTTAAAATACTTGTTTATTTTTTATCTCTTATTTTGTTAGTAAAAGGAAATATTACAGTAGATATAGTTGTGTTGATAATAGGTTATTTTGATTCTTTATTTGTAATACTTAGGACATTCATTTCTACTACTTCTGCTATTAGAGAAGTTAATGTAGGGGTAAAGAGAATAGAATCTATTCTTAATTATGAACCACATTCTATTCCAAGTGGGGACTATTTTAATGATGTTATAGAAGGAATAGTTAAGTTTGATCATATTTATTTTTCTTATAATAATAAAACTACTTTAAAAGATATTACTTTTACAGCATTACCTCATAAAATAACGACTATTGTTGGACATACTGGTAGTGGTAAAACAACTATCTTTAATTTATTACTTAGATTTTATAAACCAGATAGTGGTAGTATTACTATAGATGATAAAGATATTTATAGTTATGCTAAAGAAGTTTATAAAAGTAATGTTTCTATTGTTAATCAAAGACCTTTTGTTTTTAATCTTTCAATAAAACAGAACTTTGATTTAGTAGATAAAGATAGATCTAGACAAATTGAAATGTGTAAAAGAGTAGGAATACATGATTTTATTATGAGTCTTCCTAAAGGATATGATACAGTTTTAAGAGAAGATGCTAAAAACATAAGTGGCGGACAAAAACAGTTAATCTCTATTGCGAGAACTCTTTTAACAAATTCTGAAGTATTGCTTTTTGATGAAGTAACATCTTCCCTTGACCCTGATACAGCTTTAAAGGTAGAAAATGTTTTACAAGACTTAAAGAAAGACCATACTATTTTAATTATTACTCATAAAAAAGAGTTAATGAAAAAGTCTGATTATTTAATAGTTTTAAATGAAGGTAAGATTGTAGGTATGGGTACTCATAAAGATTTAGTCAAAACTAATAAATATTATCAAGATTTAATCGCTAGAAAGTCCCCTAGTAAGGGAGGTGTATTTGATAATGAGTAGATATTTTAAAATATGTAAAAATTATTTTAGTTTAGGAGCAGATAACAAGAAATATTTAATACTTTTATTTATAACAGCATTTCTTAGAAGTATTACTTTTGCAATAACTCCTATTTTTGCAGCGAGAATAATTGACTATGCTACTTTAGGAGAGTATCAAGAGACTTTTATGAATATTGTTTATTTAGGTATTAATTATTTAGTTTATCTTATTTGTCACCATTTAAACTTTGTTGTTTATGCTAAAAATACTAATTATGTTTATAATAAACTTCACCTAATAATAGCATCAAAAGTCGCTCACTATGATGAGGATTTTACCAAAAGACTTCCTAAATCCTATTTAGATAATACTGTTACTAGTGATGTTATGGATGTTTGTATGTTTACAGATAGAATGATAGATGCTCTTGCTCATTTCTTTACAGATATTATGGCTTTAGTAATACTTATTTTTTATAATTTAGAGATTGGTTTAATAGTTTTATTATTTAATATAGTTTATCAAGTAATGCTTGCCAAAGGGCAGAAGAAAAAGGATTATTATTTTATGGGACAAAGAAGAAATCAAGATAGAATTACATCTTTATATGAACAGATGCTAGATGCTTCAAGTGAAATTAAAGCATTTGATATGAAAGATAAATTAAATAATTATCTTGATATTTATAAGAGGAGTTGGACTAAACAATATTTCTTAAAAAGAAAATATTGGGACAGATCTAAAGTAATCTATCCAGTTATTATTACTATATCAAAATTTATTGCCTATATAATAGTTATTAAATATATTATGGATGGGGTAATGAGTGTTGGTGATTTAGTATTAATTGTTACTTATATTGATCAAATAGAAAGAGAAAACTTTGATTTTTTTGAGAAAGTTAATAAAGTTTGTAATAGTTCTGTTAGAATAGATAGACTTTCTAGGGTAATAAATTATCATAATAAGAATATGTTGGAGTTTGGAGATTACTTAGAAGATAATATATTTGGAGATATTATTTTTGATAAAGTTACATTTAAGTATGAAAATAATATAAGCCTTAATAAGGTGAGTTTTGAAATAGAACCTAATAAACTTACAGCGATAGTAGGAGAGAGTGGTAGTGGTAAAAGTACAATCTTTAGAATTCTTTTAAGACTTTATAAAATAGAATCTGGCCATGTTTATATAGATGGTGTTGATATATATGATTATGGTAGTGAAGTTTATCCATCAAATGTCTCTATCGCTACTCAAAAACCTTTTATATTTAATATGAGTATTAAAGAGAATTTGTCTTTAGTAGATAAAAATATTTCTAATCAAATAAAAGCTTGTAAGAGAGTAGGAATACATGACTTTATTATGAGTCTCCCTAAAGGTTATGATACAGTGTTAAGTGAAGATGCTACTAATGTTAGTGGGGGGCAAAAACAGTTAATTTCGATGGCTAGAACATTGTTATCTAAAGCGGAAATTTTACTATTTGATGAAGTTACTAGTGCCCTTGATCCTAATACTACTAAACATATTATTAAAGTTTTGAAAGATTTAAAGAAAGATCATACAGTTGTTATTATTACTCATAAGAAAGATTTAATGAAAATAGCAGATGAGTTAATTGTTATTGATAAAGGTAAGGTTGTAGGAATTGGTAAGCATAGAAAGTTATTAGAAGAAAATAGATACTATAGAAGATTATTTAAACAAAGAAGTTGATAAAACGATATAATTATTTTATTATTAATAGGGTGATGTTATGTTAGACGTTTCTTTAGGAAAAATATATTATATAAAAGATGGAAAAACTTTAATAGAGGATGCAACTGTATCAAGTGAAAATTTAGATAGACAAAAAGTTCCTGGATTTAGTCGTAGAGTAACTTTATATAGTGATAGGGAATTATTAACTAATAATAAAAACTTGACTGATATTTATAAACAATACTTAGATGGTAATTATACTATAATTAGGGCTTTACATCCAGGAATAAGTGATATGGGAAAAATAAATATTTTACCTGAATATGATGTCAACATTTATATTCCTTATAGACCTAGTTTAGGAGATATTGATAAACTGAAAGAAGTTTTAGATAAATACAAAGAAGAAAAAGAATTTGCTTTTAAAATTTATAACGACTGTAAGAGTAATTATGATTTATATGATTATGGTTATAATTACTCAGATAATCAAAGAAGTGTTAGTGGTATTTGTGAATATTTTTATAAAGAAAAACTCTTAATGCTAAATCCTTATGAACAAGAAATGTTCAATAAGTATCGAAATTTTGATTTAAATAGTTTAATGCTGGAAGACTATTATAAGTATGTATTAAATAACAGAAATACAGCTGTTGTCATAATAACACCAGATGAAGTAATTAAAAAGGCGGTTACAAAAAGTTTTCATAAGCGTGAAATAGAAAACACTTTAGGTTATAAAATGAATCCTAATTTAAGTTATAATGAGTTAACTAGTGATTGTAACTTAGTTATTGGCTTCATCACTAAGGGTGTTATAATTGTTTATTTAGATATTAATATTAATGAATTTCAACAGGAGGCATTAAAATCATTTGTTAATGATGTGAATGATGTTAAGCAGATTAAAGAAAGTTTAATAGCTAATGTAAATGTTGTTAGAGATGGTGTGACAATTTATGAAGGAGAGTTAGCAGATGTTATTCCTTATTTAGAGGAAAATAAAAAAAGGCAGTTGTAAAATCTCTAATAATAGCTTATAATACACTTAAATGCGATTGATATTCAAGGAGTACATGTAAAGTATTTATAGAGAGTTAATGGCTGGTGGAAATTAACAATATGATATATGGAAGGTAGTGAATAGAGCAGGGTTTCTGAAATAGTAGTAAGTTACCACGGGATGTCCGTTATAAGTAATGAGTTAGTTTAATAACTATAAATTAAGGTGGTACAGCGTAGACTCCTTGTTTGACGCCCTTAAGTTATAGTTATTTTTTATTTTAAGGAGGAGTCTATGAAAAGAGGAAAAGTCGTCATTATTCCGGATGAAGAACAAATATTAGAAGATAAGTTTGAACAGGATATTTTAGATGATGAATATCATGTTAAAGGTTATCAGAAATTTTCTGACGATAATAATTTAGGTCTGAATTTTAGAGATGATGAATCACATAGAGCAGGTCTTAGTATTGCAGAGTTAGGACATTTTAATTATAAGACTGAAGATGATATAGGTGTCATAGCTTTTTATCTTCCAAGTAAAGTTACAGATAGACAGTTAGAATATTTTGAAAATCATAAAGATGATTATGCTAGTTATGGGACAGTAGGCGCATATATTTTTAGAAGAGTAGATGATACTATTTATACTGATGAAATATATGGACTTGATGTGATAGAAAATCAAATGATTAAAAGAAATAGGAAAAGTGAGGAGATAGGTCATGTTAGATAAAAAATATAATCATAAAGAAGTAGAGAAAGATAAGTATAATAATTGGGTAAATAAAGGATACTTTAAAGGTGATAAAGATAAGAGTAAAGAGCCTTTTTGTATAGTAATACCACCACCTAATGTTACAGGTAAACTACATTTAGGTCATGCTTGGGATACAACACTACAAGATATTTTAATTAGATATAAGAGAATGAATGGCTATGATGCTTTATGGGTTCCTGGAATGGATCATGCTGGTATTGCCACCCAAGCGAAAGTTGATAAGAGACTAAGAGAAATGGGGATTAATCCTAGAGGGATAACTCGTGATGAATGGTTAGAACATGCTTGGAGCTGGAAAGATGAGTATGCTACTACTATTCATGAACAATGGGCAAAACTTGGTCTTAGTCTTGATTATACTAAAGAAAGATTTACTTTAGATGAAGGACTTAGTAAAGCGGTTAGATATGTTTTTGTTAAACTTTATGAGAAAGGCTTGATTTATCGAGGAGAGAGAATTATTAACTGGGATCCAGTACAAATGACTGCTTTATCTAATGAAGAGGTTATCTATAAAGAAGATAAGGGAGCATTTTATCATATTAAGTATTATATAACTGACACAGATGAATATTTAGATGTTGCAACAACTCGTCCTGAGACTTTATTTGGTGATACTGCAGTTGCTGTTAATCCCTCTGATGATAGATATAAACACTTAATTGGTAAGACAGTAATTCTTCCTATTGTTAATAAAGAAATACCAATCGTTGGTGATATTCATGCTGACCCAGAGTTTGGAACGGGTGTTGTTAAGATAACTCCTGCCCATGATCCTAATGACTATGAAGTAGGTATGAGACATAACCTACCTCGTGTTGTTGTTATGAATTTGGATGCTACTATGAATGAGAATGCTCCTGGTTATGAAGGAATGACTCGTGAAGAGTGTCGTGAAAAACTAGTAGAAGATTTAAAGAAACAAGACGTATTAATTGGTATTGAAGAGATGACTCATAATGTCGGACACAGTGAGAGAAGTGATGCGGTAGTTGAGCCTACTTTATCTAAACAATGGTTTGTTAAGATGAGACCTCTTGCAGATAGAGTACTTGATAATCAAAAGAATAAAGATACTAAAGTAAATTTTGTGCCAGTTCGTTATGAAAAAACAATGAATCACTGGATGGAAATAACCTATGACTGGTGTATTTCTAGACAATTATGGTGGGGACATAGAATACCTGCTTGGTATAAAGGTGATGAAGTATATGTTGGAATGGATGCACCAGAGGGTGATGGATGGGTTCAAGATGAAGATGTACTAGATACTTGGTTTTCATCTGCATTATGGCCTTTTTCAACACTAGGATGGCCAGAAGAGACTGATTTATTTAAAAGATATTATCCTAATAATGTCTTAGTAACTGGTTATGATATTATTCCATTCTGGGTTAATCGTATGACTTTCCAAGGTTTAGAGTTTACTGGTAAAAGACCATTTAAAGACTGTCTTATCCATGGACTAATTCGTGATAAAAAGGGGCGTAAGATGAGTAAGTCTTTAGGTAATGGAGTAGATCCTATGGATGTTATAGATGAGTATGGTGCAGATAGTTTAAGATTTTTCTTAACTACTAATAGTGCTCCTGGAACAGATTTAAGATATGATGAAGAAAAGATAAAATCTACTTGGAACTTTATTAATAAATTATGGAATGCATCTCGTTATGTTTTAATGAATCTTGAAGATCTGAAGACATCAGGATATGATTATCAAAATTTAAGTAAAGCTGATAAATGGATATTAACTTTAAAAAATAACTTAATAAAAGATGTTACTAAAAATATGGATAGTTATGACTTTCATAATGTTGGTAATATGTTATATAAGTTTATTTGGGAAGACTTTTGTGATAACTATATTGAGTTAAGTAAAGCTGCTATGAATGATACTACTAAGAGTGTTTTACTTGATGTTTTAACAACAATACTTAAATTACTTCATCCATTTATGCCTTATGTAACAGAAGAAATTTATTCTATGTTACCATTTAAAGATAGTGAATCTATTGTAATTAGTACTTATCCTAAATATGATAGTGAAACTGTATTTAATGATGAAGCAGAAGAAATATCTAAAGTTATAGTTGATTTAAGAGAGATAAGAAATTTAAAAGCTACTAATAATATTAAGAAGAGTGATTTAGTAATGTTTAATACTAAAAGTGATTTAGAATATATTTATAAGTCACAATTAAAGATTACTGATGAATTAATAGTTAAAGAGCCTTTAGAAGATTATCAATCTATTAATTATAAATCTAGTTTGATTGATATTACTTATTTCTTTAAAAATGAAGTTAATAAAGAAGAATTACAAGAGAATATTAAGAAGTTAAAAGACTCTATTGATAGACGTAAGAAATTACTTAGTAATGAAAACTATGTTAATAAGGCTCCTAAAAATATAGTTGACCTTGATAGAGAGAAATTAAAAGAAGAAGAAGCTAAGCTTAAGTTATTAGAAGAACAATTGTAAAATGAAACAATTAATTAGAATAAGCTTTGATACACTTGTAAATAGTGTATTCTTCATTTTATTTTGTATAGTTTTAACTGTTTTAGTTGATGATAATATTTTGTCTATTTTTACATTGACATATCCAATTCAGTTGTTGCCTAGTATTTTAAAAACTGTATTTGCTACTGGTCCTAATATTTTGAAAGAAAAACATGGTAGGGATGATGATGTTTTCTCAGCTTTAACTGTTGGAATAATTATAACAGTATTGATTTTCTTTATATTACTGTTAAATATAGATAACTATATTAATTTTATGAATGGTAATTATATTGATAAAAAGGAGCTTGTTTCTTTCTTCATTATTGAAATATTTTTTCAAACAATATTAGGTTATATATTAACTATATTTTATTATAAATCAGATAATGAACTAGCTAATAAAGTTTCTCTTAGTTTTAATCTTATAAATCTTATTGTTATTATTTTAGCTGCCCTTATTTTTGATAATAATATATTAATTATTTTGACTACTACTATATTAATGAGTGTATATTTAATAATTTTATTATTTAAAGTCTATAAAAAATTTATTTTCAAATTTAATATTCTTGAATGGATAAAATATGATTTAGTTTCTTTGGTTGATGATTCTTTGCTGTTAGTTGGTTATTTATTTAGTTTGAGTAGCGCTATGATATATGGTGAACAATATAGTGCTGCATTAGCATTTTCTTCATTAATTACAGATATACAATGGGATATAAGTTATTCTATTTCTACTGTTGCAAAAATAAATATAAGTAAGAAAAAGTTTAATTATAAAGAACACTTAAAAAACTCTTATAAATTAATTGCAATTTTAATATTAAGTATTTTTGTAATGTTCATTATTGCTTATCCTATATATAAACCTGATTTATTAATAACTTTTAGTTATCTAATATTTCATATTATAGATTTTATTATTTATCCAGTTTATAGGACTAAAACTTGTTATTTACAATTGGAATATTCTATTATTAAAACAAACATAAATAATTTAATTAATAAAGTTATTAGAGTTTTATTATCTTTATTAGTTACACCTTATGCTACAGTGATAGCTCAATTATGCTCTTCTTTGTATCAATACTTTTCAATGAATATTTTATTTTTAAAACATTATAAAATAAATAATAAGGGTAATGTTATTAACAGATAACAAAAATAATTAATTATAAATATTAAGAAATTAAAAGAAGAAGCTAAGCTTAAATTATTAGAAGAACAATTATAGGTTCTTCTTTTTCTCTATGTAAAATTTATAGTGACATTTATAGTGACATTTATAGTGACATCTAGTATAATTGTAATTGGAGGTGTTACTTAAATGATAGGATTGACAGAAGATAAAAGAACAGAATTTAAAATAAAACTTACAGACAATATTGAAAAAGAAGTAATTGCTTTTTTAAATACAGATGGTGGAAATATATTTATAGGTGTAGATGATAAAGGAAATATAAAAGGTTTAACAGGAAATTTAGATTTATTACAAAGAACGATAAAAGATAGAATAAAAGACAATATTATGCCATCAGCTTTAGGATTATTTGATGTTATATTAAACGAAAAAAATGGTAAAAAATATATTCAAATCATCGTTGCTAAAGGAAATGAAAGACCTTATTATTTAAGAGGGATGGGTATGACACCAGATAGTTGTTTTATTAGAATTGGTTCTTCAGTAGAGAGTATGAATCAAGAAGATATATTAAATTTATTTTCTAAACGTACAAGAAATTCTTTAAAAAATATTAAATCACCTAAACAAAATTTAGAATTTAAAACCTTAAAAATTTATTATCAAGAAAAAGGGTTTGAAGTAAATGATAATTTTTTAAAGAAACTTGACTTTTATAATGATAATAATGAATTTAATTATCTAGCTTACTTATTAGCAGATAATAATAATATTTCTGTTCAATTTGCTAAATATAAAGGCAATAACGTTTCTAATTTAATAGAAAATGAAGATTTTGGATTTTGTTCTTTAGTAAAAATAACTGATAACATTTTAAATAAAATAATATTAGAGAATAGAACTTACACTAAAATTGAATATAAAACTAGAAAAGAAATTAAGTTGTATGATTATAATGCAGTTAAAGAGTTGGTAACAAATGCTCTTGTTCATAATGACTGGTGTAACGGATATTCACCGAAGTTTGAGTTATTTGATGATAAGTTAGTTATTTCATCAAATGGTGGTATTCAAGAAGGAGTCTCACAAGATGAATTTTTAGAAGGCTTTTCTAATCCTAGGAATCCTGAATTAATGAGAGTTTTTAGAGATTTAGGATTTGTTGAACAATTAGGAACTGGTATACAAAGAGTATTAAAAAGCTATGCTAAATCTATATTTAATTTTTTTCCAAATCACATAAGAGTTAGTATTCCTTTTAATGAAAATCAATTTAAAAAAGAAACAAGTAAATTAAAATATGAATCATATATATTTCTTAATCAACTTCAAAAATCAATTGTAAAATTAATTATGGATAGACCTAATATAACACAAGATGAATTAGCTAGATTGCTTGATGTAAATAAAAGAACAATTATAAGAAATTTTAAAGTACTTATTGATAACAAATATATTGAAAGAATTGGTGCTAATAAAAATGGTTATTGGAAAATAACAGATAAGTTATTAGAAGAACAATTATAAGTTCTTCTTTTATTCTATATGTAAAATTTATAGTGACATTTATAGTTCTATTTAGTACAATTTTGTCGTTGGAGGTTTTAATGAAAAAATATAAAATTGGTTATACAACTGGTACATTTGATATGTTTCATATTGGTCATTTAAATACATTAAAAAAATCTAAAGAATTGTGTGATTATTTGATTGTTGGTGTTAGTACAGATGAACTTGTTAAACAATATAAAAATAAGTTACCAATCATTCCTTTAAAAGATAGAATGGCAATAGTAGAAGCAATTAAATATGTAGATAAAGTTGTTATTCAAGATAATCTTGATAAGTATGGTGCCTATTTAAAATATCATTATGATGTTTTATTTCATGGTGATGATTGGAAAGATTCTGATTTATATAAAGGTATAGAAAATAAACTAAGAGAGGTTGGTGTGGATGTCATTTATTTTCCTTGTATTCCTTTAGTATCGACAAGTTATATTTTGAATAAAATTAGACAAGAGAAATAGTATTTTTATATCTTTACTTAAATAAAATGTAATGATAAAATTTAAGTATAGAAAGGATAGATGATATGAAAAAATATGGAAAGATAATTATTATTGTAGTAGGTATTCTTGTTGTAATTGCTTTACTTGTTTTAATTTATTTTAAGACGACATTTATTAGTGAAAATGAAGTTAAGGATATTATTGCTGCTAATATGAATGTTAATAGAAGTGATTTATATTTTGAAGATATTGACTTCGATTTTGATAAAGGTATTTATGAAGTAGAAGTATATTATAATAATAACGTTTATGAATATAAAATTGATGCTAGAGCCGATGCTGAAGGTGGAAATGTTATTTATACTGATTTTAAATATTTTACTAATAGTATTAATGATAATAATAGTTCTAATTCTAGTACTAGTGGTTCTACTAATAATAATGCAAATGATTCTAATAATACTGCTAGTATAACTGTTGATGAAGCTAGAAATATTGCACTTTCTAATGCTAATTTAAGTGCAGATTTAGTACAGTTTTTAAGAACAGAAACAGAATATGATGATGGCATTTTAGTTTATGAAGTTGATTTTACTTATAATAATTATGAATATGATTATAAAATTAATGCTAATACTGGAGAAATAATTAGTTACGATAGAGATAGTATATATGATTAAAAAATAGCCATAATAGAAATAGGAGGTTAATATGAAAAATATTTCTATATGGCAAGATACTGTTCAATGTGATAATTATAATGCGTTAGAAGAGAATTTAGATGTTGATATTTTAATAATTGGTGGAGGTATTACAGGTTGTAGTACCTTTTATCAATTTAAGGATGACAAAAGAAGGGTTGCTCTTGTTGAGAAAAATAAAATAGGTAGTGGAGCATCTAGTAGGAGTAGTGCTAAGATAACTTTTTTACAAGAGAATATTTATACTAAGCTTACTAATATTTTTGATAGAGATAAAGCTTATCTTTATTATAGAGGAGAGAAGGAAGCTTTAAAGATAGTTAGTAATTTGATAGAAGAAGAGAATATTGATTGTGATTTAAAGAAAAGTAAGTCTTATTTATATACATTAGATTCTTCTAATATTAAGAGAATAGAAAAAGAAAAGGAATTACTTTCATCTTTTGGAGAGAAAACTACTGATATTAAGAAATTACCTAATGGAATGAGAGTAGAGTCTGGGTTTTATGTAAATAATACTTATATTTTTCATCCTTTAAAATTTATAAGAGAAATTGTAAAAAAATCTATTAGTGATAATCATAGAGTTTATGAAAATACAAAAATAATAAAGATAGAGAAAGTAAATGATTATTATAAGTGTTACACTACTAGTAATATTATAAGTGCTAAGACGATAGTTCTTGCCTTACATTATCCATACTTTTTATTTTCTTATTTGATGCCTTTAAAGTGTTATTTAGAAAAATCTTTCTTAGTGTGTTCTAAAGTTAAAAAAGAATATGATTTTAATGCTATTAATATTGAGACACCACTTAAATCGATGAGATATTATGATAATCATTTATTAATGGTTTCTTCATCTTGTAATTTAGCATTTGCTTCTAATAGTAGAAAAATGGTTAAAGATTTAGAAGATAATACTGATATTACTAATTATGATTATGTTTGGAGTAATTATGATTTAATGACTTTTGATCATTTGCCTTTAATAGGCTTTATTGATGATAATTTAATACTTTCTACTGGTTATAATACTTGGGGTAATTCTAATGGATTGTTAGCTGGTGTGATAATAAAAGATTTAATTAATAATAAGTATAATATTTATAAAGAATTGTTTGATCCTAAAAGAGGTTTTAATAAACAAAAATTAATTAATTATCCTTTAAATATTTTTAGTAGTGCTTATAGTTTTATTGATAGTAAAATAAATAAAAATAAAGCTTTTTATAATGGTAATCCTTATTTTACAAAGAGAGATGGCAAAAGTATAGCTGTTTATAAAGACGATGATGGAGTAGAGCACATTATTTATAATAGATGTCCACATTTAAAATGCAGTTTGGTTTTTAATGAGGTAGAGAAGACTTGGGATTGTCCTTGTCATGGTTCTAGATTTGATTTAGATGGTAAGTGTATTATGGGACCTAGTAATTATAATATTAGTTATAAATAGTTGTTTTCCTAAAATTTATTTTATGCTATACTTAGAATGTGAGGAATGGTAGTTATGAATGATGAATTAATTAGAAAAAGTAAAGTTAGTATTTTAAAAAGTTATGGGGAAAATTTTAGTGAGAAAGAATATATTACTAATCCTGCTATTGGTAGGGAAGAAGAAATTAAACAATTAGTTTTGATTTTATTAACTCCTGAAAAATCTGCTATTTTAACTGGTAAACCTGGTGTTGGTAAAACGGCTATTGTTGAAGGACTTGCTTATCGTATTCAGTTAGGAAATGTTCCTGATGTTTTGAAAGGATATCAGATTATTAAGATTAATACATCTGCTTTGCTTGGTGAGGATCCAGATACTGGAGAAAGTAAAATACAAATACTTTTGGATGAGTTGAAAAGTTATTCTAATTTGATTTTATTTATAGATGAAATTCATACACTGATGGGAAGTAAAGGAGAATCGCTTGATTTTGCTAATATGTTTAAACCTGCCCTTGATAGAGGTGATATTAAAGTAATCGGAGCGACTACTTCTGAAGAGTATGAAAGATATATTTTAAGGGATAAAGCTTTTGTTAGACGTTTTCAAAAGGTTGAGGTGTTAGAACCTACAAGAGAACAGACTATTGCTATTTGTATGGGTACTTTACCTAAGATTGAGAAGAAGACAGGGGCTAAATTAATGTATGATCCTTATGTAAAAGAAAAGATTATGGCATTTTTAACTGATCTTACTAGTGAGTATAGGAGAATTTATGAAATAGGTTCAAGGTATCCTGATGTTACTTTGACTATATTACAACAGGCCTTTTCTTATGCTATTTATAATAATAGAAAAGAAGTTAATATTTTTGATATAGAAAAGGCAATTGAAAATACTAAAAATGTTTATCCTGATGTTATAAAAAAAGAGCTTCCTAGATTTAAGGAAGAGTTTAAGAATGAAATTGCTGATGGACTAGATAGAGGACTTGCTAATGTATAAAAAAATAGCTTATTATCTTAGGATAATTTCTGTAGTGTTATTTATAGTATTTGTATGCTTACTTTTAGAAGTTATATTTAATTGTGGAGTATTTGGTGTATCTTTTCTTGTTATGTGTGGTTTGTTTGTTTTGATTAATATATTTACAGTATTAAGTAGAAAAGATATTTATAAGCAATTAGTTAGTTATAATTTAATTTCTTTGGCTCTTACAATTTACTTAGGAATAATTGTTACTAAGTTATATACGGATTATAATGCGCATAGTTTGATGTATACTTTGAATTATGATTATTTTAAAACTAATTTCATTATTGTTGATTTAGTTATTTTAGGAATTATTCTTAATACATTGTTTATTTATTTTTGGGACATAAAAAAAGACCAATGACTGGCCTTCTTTTATTTTATATCAATAAGTTTTTTATTTTCATTTTCATCAATTTTTGGAACAGAAATAGTTAATGTACCATTATCAAATTTAGCTTCGATTTCATCTTCTTTAATATCACCTAAATAGAAGCTTCTTTGGTATTTACCATAAGTTCTTTCACGGCGTAGATATTTTTTATTTTCATCTTTATCTTCATCATTAGATGATTTCTCAGCAGTTATAACTAAGTTTCCTTTGTTACATTCTACTTTAATTTCATCTTTCTTAAATCCTGGTAAATCCATCTCTACATGATATGTGTTATCTTTTTCATAAATATCACATTTCATCTTACTTCCTTCATTCTCAAAAAATTGATCAAATGCATTATCAAAATAAAATCTTGTTGGTAACATATTTTATCACTTTCCTTTCCTTACAATTATGTTATAACACTGATTTTAGCACTTGTCAAGTGTAAGTGCTAATTATTTTTATTATTTACAATTTTTTAATTTTTATACATTAATGTAAAAAACACTTGCTTATTTAGTAGTTTTATGTTTATAATATTTATGTATTTCAAATGGCGGCGTTGGTGAAGTGGTTAACACGCTGGTTTGTGGCACCAGTATGCATGAGTTCGATCCTCATACGCCGCCCCAGAATGGAAAAAAGTCGAAAGACTTCAAGATAGAAATCGATTCTTATGAGTCGATTTTTTTGTTTGTTAGAAAGGAATTGGTAATATTTGGTAATTAAGTTATTTCTTTATGACAATTAATTTAAGTTATTTTACTATGATATTAAATTTGTATGCTATAATTGTATTAGATGAAGGTGATGTTGTGAGTGAAAGAGATTTTGATTCTAGTATAAATCAATACAATGAGATAGATAATCCTAAAGGCTATGTTAAACAATTAGAGTGGGATATGGCAATAGGTTTACAAAAAGTAGATAATTTAAAACCATCTAAATATCTAGAACAGATTAAAGAAAAGAATGTTTTAGGTGAATTAACAATAGATGAAGTAGAGCAAAGTTTAAGAGAATATTATATTGAAAAGGGTAAACAAAATAGTATCAATCATAATGAACTTGAATGTGATTTTGTATCTATGAGAATTGTTGAGTTATTGGAAAAAGATGATTTTGAGTTATCAGTAGCTTATTTAAAGTATATTCATAAATATTTATTTCAAGATGTTTATGAATTTGCAGGTGAGTTTAGAAATATTAATTTTTCTAAGCATGAAATAATTTTAAATAATGATTCCGTTGCTTATGGAGATTATAAGACTTTAAAAGAATCATTAGAATATGATATTAGTCTAGAAAAAGATAAAAACTATAAAACTATGTCTATTGTAGATGTAATTAAAAGCATTACTGATTTTTCTTCTAGTATATGGCAAGTTCATCCTTTTAGAGAAGGTAATACTAGAACGACAGCTTTATTTATAGAAAAGTATTTAACTAGTTTAGGTTATAATGTAGATAACTCATTATTTAAAGATAAATCAGTATATTTTAGAAATGCATTAGTAAGAAGTAATTACTTTAATAATAATTTAAATATAAAAGAAGATAAAAGTTATTTAATTAAATTTTATGAAAACTTATTATTAGGTAAAAATAATAATTTGCATTCTGAAGATTTGATAGTGAAAGAGTTGTTTTAAAATAAAACATATAACAAACATTGGAGGAAGTTCATGAGGTATATAGGTAACAAAGCAAAATTGTTAGAAAAATTAGATAAATTAATTGTAAGAAAGAATATAAACAAAAAAGGTTTAATATTTTGTGATTTATTTGCTGGAACATGTACAGTAGGGGATTTTTTCAAAGACAGATTCGAAATAATAGCAAATGATACTTTATATTTTTCTTATGTTATTTCAAATGGAAAATTAAAATATGATAAGAATTTTTTTAAGATGTTAGGCTTTGATCCTTTTGAATATTTTAATAATATTGATACTACGGATTATACATCAGGATTTTGTTACAATAATTTTGCACCAACAGTTTCTGGTAGACAATATTTTTCTGATGAAAATGCAAAAATGATAGATTTTATTAGAAATACTATTGATGTATGGTTTGACGAAAAGAAGATTAATGAGTATGAAAAATATTATTTAATTGGTAGTTTATTAGAGAGTGTTAGTAAAGTATCAAATGTTGCTGGTGTTTATTCTGCTTATTTAAAAATTTGGGATCCCAGAGCAATAAAGAAGATGGAGTTTATTCCGTTAGAGTCTTTGCCAAATGCAAAATATCAAAATGAAGTTTATATAGAAGATGTAAATAGTTTAATCAATAAAATTCATGGGGATATTTTATACCTAGATCCCCCATACACACCTACACAATATATAAGTCAATATCATGTGTTGGAAACTATTGCTAGAAATGATAAACCAGAAGTTCATGGAGTTGGAGCGCATAGAGATAATGGTGATCAAATATCAAAATGGTGTAAAAAAGGATATGTGCATGAAGAATTTGAAAAGTTAATTGCTAGAGCAAAATTTAAGCACATAATTTTTAGTTATAGTGACGCGGGAATTATGTCAAAGGAATTTATTGAGAAGGTACTTAAAAGATATGCCAAAGAAGGAACTTATGAATTTAAAAAAATTCAATTTACAAAATATAAGAGTACTAGAGCAGTAAAAAGAGAAATTAAAAATAATACAAAGAACAAAGAACATTATGAATGGTTATTCTATATTGAAAAAAAAGACGATATTAATTATATATCTCCTTTAAATTATATAGGTGGTAAATGGGAGGTGCTACCTTTATTGAAAAAATATTTTCCTAAAGAAATTAATACATTTTATGATCTTTTTGGCGGAGGAGGAACTGTAGCTATTAATGCTACGGCAAATAAAATTGTTTACAATGATATAAATTGGGTAGTAAGAGATTTGCTTGAAAAAATAACACATGACAACTTTTTTAGTACCTATAATTATATAGAAAAGGCTATAAAAAGATATGGATTAGAGAAAAAAAATAAAGAAACTTATATTGCATTTAGAGATAAATATAATTCAGTAGAAAAAGCATCCAGAAATCCTTTGGATTTATACCTATTAATTTGCTATGGCTTTGAACATCAAATCAGGTTTAACAGTAAATTAGAATTTAATAATCCATGTGGTAATTCTGGATATAATCAAGAGATGCTTGAAAAACTTGTTTCTTATTCAATAAGAACAAAAGAGTTGAATATTGTTTTTAAGTCCATGGACTATAAAGAATTTGAGGAAGAAATTGAAAAAGGAGATTTTATTTATTGCGATCCACCATATTTAAATTCCTGTGGGGCATATAACGATGGGAAAAGAGGCTTTAATGGTTGGGATGAATTCCAAGAAAGAGAATTACTGGATTTCTTAACAAGATTAGATAAAAAAGGTGTCAAATTTATGCTTTCAAACATGACGACAAGAAATTCTATTGAAAATAAGGCTTTGAAGGACTGGATTGATAAAAATAGATATAGAGTTATAAAAAATCAAAAAATAACATTAAGAAATAGACAAGATAGAAGAGAAATAATAATTATAAATTATTAAAATAATAGTTTATAATTAATTGTTATATAGTTTGAATTAAGTGAAGGGAATAAGACTTATTATGAAAATAATTGCAAGTATTTTTAATGCTAATATTGAAACGTATAAAAAAGTATATGTTGATGCAATATTAAGAGCATATAAGAAAGATGGAGTAAATATTAATCCAAATCAAATTCAATTAGAAATCAAAAAAATACCAGGAGTAACTGTACATTCACAGAGAAGTAACACTTTACATTCTAGGACTATTACAGTTTATGAAAATAATGTTATCAAATATATAATAGGAGTTTCAAATACTAATTATGATGAGGATACTAAAAAAGAAAAAGAATTATTGGGAGAAACATATGATAAATATGGTGGGGATCAATATCATGCCAATACTTATTTAACTCAAGGTATTAATAGAATATTTAATTATTATTTTGATATAAAGGAAATAAATAATTCTGTTAAACTTTATTTTTATCTTCTCGATATTCATAGAACATATCCGCATAATTTATTTAACTTAATGATATATAGAAAATTAGCAACAATTGGTTTTGAGGTGTTAAACTTAGACCAAATTTCTTTTGATGACTATAAACAATTAGGATTTAGTATGCAAGAGGGGATTGACGGTATTGAATATATTTCATTTAATAAGTTCTATAATGATTTACTTGCAATTTCAGGTAGTAATAGTTCTAATGCTCCATCATATTTGAAATGTATTGATTATGATTATGATGTTTCAAAGGAGAATGATAATGATTATGGAGAAGACACTTTGTTTAGCAATTCAAAAAGTCAATTATATATCTATACTTTTAAAACGTTGGGGGCACAACAATATGATAGTATGTTAACAATGTGGACATTAACAATATTAGCTCAAAGAGAACACAAAAATTTAAAATTTATGTTTGCACCAGAAAAATATAATTTTAGACTTGGTCAAGAAATTCCTAAATTCACAGAAGGATTTACAGAACCAGTTAATAATCTTATTGCAAGACTCGGACTTGACAGAAATTACGAAACAACTGATGAAGTTTTGCAACAAATGAATAGAGAAAAAAATCAATATGAGCTAGCTAAGGCAAAAAAAATATTGCGAAATCAAGAGTTATTTAAAAATAATCTGAGAAAAAAAGGAGTTCAAACTAAATGTTACTTATGTGGTTGCGAAATAGAAAATATTTTGGAAGCTGCACATTTGTGGGGAGTTGCAGATATTAGAAAAGCGAATAATGAAGAAATCAATACTTTATTATCAAAAGACTGTATGCGGGATTTGATTGATAATGAAGATTTGCATCATAATGAGCAGTTTTACAAAAGATATATTTTAGCAAATTCTGGTGATAATGGTGTTTGGCTTTGCAGAAATCATCATGGCTTGTTTGATAGTAATTTTTATTGTTTTGATTCAAATAGTGGAAAAATTATTATTAAGCTAGATATAGATGAGGAAAGTAAAATATTTTTTGACTTAATAACAGAAAGAAAATTTTTACCATCTGAAGTTTTAACTGAGAAAACTAAACAATTTTTATCAAAAAGGCAGGAAACATTTGAACAATAAATAATAAGAAATGAGTTGCAATATTTTAATTTCTTGATATAATAAAGGAAAGATGTGCAGTATTTATCTTTAAAGGATGAATACTGTTTTTTAGTAGAGGTGTTTAATTGTGCAGTATAATATTTTCAAAGTAAAAAATAAAAAAGAGCTTTTAGAACATATGCAAGATAAGGGATATGAAAAGTGTGGTAACGAAATTGAAAGTGGAAATTATAAGTTAAACTTATATTGTAAATATGAAGAAAATCAAAAAATAGGATGGAAATCAGTTTTTGATGCTTTTGGAGAAGATAATATACCTAATAAATCCGGTATTGCAGGAATAGTTTTGTGCAATGCAGATTACAATTATACTTATGCCATAACATATGGAACAAGTAGTTTTACAGTTCAAAAATACTGTGATAGAGAATTTGGCTTTAATTTTGCTAAAAGAATTGAATTAGATGAAATGAAGAGAAAAAGTTCTATTACAGCATCATCTAATAAAAATTCTTCAATTGTATCTTATAAAAATACAAAGACAGTTTTATACGAAACAGGCGAAAACATAACTAGCTTGTCTTTCACGCCACTAAATAAAGATTATGGTCGGCGTATAGACATAGGAAAATCTATAAAGTTTAATATAGATATCCCATTTTCGCAGATTTCTGAATTGTTAGATAGAATACAATCTGACTTAAATAAGGATCCTATAAATAAAATTCCATTACTTGTTGAGGTTAAAAATAGTAACGAAATTACAGAATATTATGAAAGAATGTATAAAGATTTTAGATGCGAATTAGAGAAATATAAAACAAATAATAAACTAGAAAATTTTAATTCAATTAATTTAAATGAATTTACTGTCGTTGGTTGTGATTTTTTCTTTGGAAGTGAAAGTGGAAAAATATTAAAAATAGGTCGTGAAGAATACCCAATAGAGTTACTAAATCTAGAAGAATTATTTACATTTAGTATTAAATATAATATAGATATTCAACAATTAATAGAACATGCTAAGATTGTTTATAAAAATGAATCAAACGAAACGATTTTTAGTGAACCTTTTAAGAAGCATGTAAATTATGAACTGAATAATGAAAATATATGTTTTTATGATGGAAGATGGTATGAATATAATAATGATTATATTAAATTAGTACAAGATGAGATAAAAACAATTAATGTTATTTATAAAAAGGATGACAATATTAATAAATCAAGTTTAGATAATCAAGAAGGATTATATAGAGAAGACAAAATAAATAAATTCTTGGCAAAAAAGTATTCTGGTATTCTACTGGATCGGGATTGTTTAATATTAAGATATGATAATGAATTTTATCACAACAATTATAAGGTCGAAATTGCTGATTTAATAATAGACAATACTTACTTTTCTTTAAAGGTTGGAAACTCTCAGTCTTTATCATATTGTGTAGACCAATCTACACTATCTGCTAATTTAATAAATTCCAATATAGTCAGCTTGAAAAAAATTGATAATAATGCAATAAAAAAAGTGGGATTATGGTTTTATCTTGATAGAAAAAAATTCTTTGAAAACAGTTCAATTGATATATTAAAATTAAATTCCATTATGTTGATAAGTAAGATTAGTATATGGTCAAAACAAATAAAATCAATGGGAAAAATTCCAATTATATATGTAAGTAAATATGATGCTTTAAGATAAATTAATATAATGTTTAAAATAATTAGTGACATAAGGAGTTATTTATGAGAGAACATAATACATATACAGGTATTTTAAATTATAAGGATATAGATTTTAATTTTATTTTTGACAAAAAAGAATTAAAAATGGTTCCTCCTCAAGATAAGCAAAGAGATGTGTATTTTTGGTTTATGAAGCCGTTAGGCAATGGTGCTTATACATTTGGAGATCCGATTTATATTGAGGGGTTTTTATATGGGATTTCAAATGAAACTGGACAGAAAATTATATTTTTTCCTTCAAAAGAAAATATTAGAAATGTTGGTGCTACGTTAATTGTAAATATAGAATGTTATATAATAGACTTCTTGCGAAACTAATTACTATATAATAAAAATATGATATCCTTA
>CAMMWS010000004.1:0-55344 GCA_946500695.1 uncultured Mycoplasmatota bacterium
CAATTCCTTGTATCAAATTATTGTCTACCAACACTATTTGACAAAGAACCATTTTACCTTATGGAGCGGATAAGCAACAGCTTACGAACTACAACGCTCTCTTTCTAGAAACATTATATAGTAATTCCTATATTTTTTCAAGGAAGGGTTAATTTAAGTTAGGAAATCCGAAATGGATATCCGGATTATTTAATTGATAAGCAACAAAGTGAAACTTTGTTGAGTAAAATATTGTGATGATATGAAATAAAAAATCAAGAGTCAAGATGAACTCACATTGTTCGCTCTTGATTTTTTATTATCATATCTTTCATATTTAATTCTTCAATTGGAATATGATGTAAATTTAAAAGTTCTAATATTTCACTTCCTAAATTTTCTTCTAATAATTGTAAGGGAGTTTTATAGTCCTTAATAGGCCTAGGGTAATTATTTAATCGATTAATAATATCAAAGATGTCTTTACTGGATAATTCGGTTATATCAAAACCTTTTTTTATTAACCATCTAAGTAGGATATAATTATTTTCTATATGCGGTTTTTCATAAGAAGCATAAGTATGAGTATAATATACTTCCATTCTTTTTTCTAAATCAGGAAATATAGAGGTTTCAAGTATACTAAAATTGGTAAATTCAGGGCCGTTATCGGGAATTACTTTTTTAAATAATATATAAAAATATCTTTTTAAATGTTTTTCTAATTCATCTAATTTTTTACCTATTTCTTCTTGTGTTTTAAACGGTATTTTAAAACCGATCATTAAAGAAAAGCAAGGAATCATTATTGTAAATATAAGTTCTCCACCTTTAATACCTTCTACTGTATCAAATTCAGCGATGCCTAAAGGTCTATTTTCTTTTTCTTCTATGGATAAATTATCAATACTTCTTCCGTTTAATTGATGACCTTTTACAGTATTTCTTTTTATTGTACTAGTTCCGTATCGAACTCTAGATACTTTGTTTCTTAGATCAAGATTACAACAGTCAAGAAGTCCTTTATCGATCCAACTATACAAAGTAGGAGTAGATATTTTAAACATTTTATATTTATCAGGTAAAGTATTTAAAATAACATCAGGAGAAATACCATTTTTAATTCTATCGGATATATAATCTTTGAACTCTTGGGGAACTCTATCTGCTTTTGTATCGATTCTAGAAACTTTTTGGACAACATTATGCATTTTTATGGCTGTTTCAGCATGATACTTTATTTTTACTTTTTTGCATTTTAAATAAAGTTCACATCCATTACAAACATGAGGACTTTTCTTTAGAAAATCACAGTCATTTTCTACTTTATAATTAGGACATACTTTAACAGCATTATGACAATATTTACATTGTGAACATTTTATTTGATCAACAATTTTATCACATAAAAATTTTTGATGACAATTATCTTTGTTTAAACAATTCGAACATTTTCTAGCAACACCAAAATAAGAAGAATAATTTTTTATTTCTTTTCGAATTGTACTTTCGTCTTTATCAAGAAGTCTTCCAATTTCGGAAATATTTTTTCCTTCATTTAAATAAAATTCAATATTTCCTAATTCCAAATTAGTCAAATTTTTGTTAGAATAATTACGACCCATATACATACCTCCAATTACATAATTTTCTGAACAAAAATATTGTATCAAAGGATCATGTATATGGGTATTTTTATTTCGGATATCCAAATTTAAATTTATATATAATTCGGATTTCGATATTTTAATGAACATTTTTTCAAGGAAGTATGGGAATTTTTTGCGATTTATAGTATAATAATACTGTATTAATTTAACGGAGGTTATACGGTGTTTATTTACAATTTAGAAGATGTGGCTAAAAAATTAAAAATTGATTTTGAAGGAATTACAAAACAAATTGAACATAACGGTGTAAAAGGGAGTGCAAGAGAAGATTTATTAAAAGATTATTTAAAAAAATTATTACCGGAAAAATATTCTATTTCTAGTGGAATAATTATTGATAATAGTCAAAAACAAAGTAAACAGCAAGATTTTATAATACACGATGCATTTAATTGCCCGAGTTTTTTTAAGACAGAATCAAATTCAATTTTACCTATTGAAAGTGTTTATGCAACAATTGAAGTTAAGTCGACACTTGACTATTCTACATTAGAGCAAAGTGTTAAAAATGTGGAAAGTGTAAGAAATCTTAATAAATTAACTAATAGAAATATTATTCGTAATCAATATGATAACTTTTATCCTTTGGGTTTTGTATTTGCATATTCTTCTACTTGCTCATTAGAACAAATTCAAAAAAAACTATTTGAATTAAATAAAAACATTAACAGTAGACATCAAATTTCTATTATTTGTATTTTAGATAAAGGATTGATTTTTAATGTGCAAAAAAACAATGTAACAGAAGTAACACTAATTCCAAGTAATAATACTTTACTCGGTAGGTCAGATAGTGGTTTAGAAAGTACCTTATATTCTTTTTACTTGTTTTTGTTAGAATATTTAGACAATGTACATATCCAAGTTCCAAGTTTAATAGAATATGCTAGAAAAAATAACTCATTTAAAGTTTCTATAAATATTCCTAATGAATTAATTCCAGATGATGCCGTCTATAAGGAAGGTGCCATTGAATTAAAATATGGAGATGCTAGAAAAATGTTAAACTTAAATAATAAGTATCCAAATTTATTTAATGGTAAAATGACTTATGAAGAAATGTTTAATTATTTAAAAGATGATTTTATACCACTTTGTAAAATGCAAGCAAAAATTGCTAAAGTTCCGAGACATGACAAAGTAACCATATATGGATATAGTTTTTCACCTGATGAATTTAGTAAATTTGAAAATTATGCTTTAAATTATGACACTTATCAAGAATCAAAAGAAAATTTTGATAATATTGTAAAGAATATATATTCAAGATATAAAATGGAAGTAGAAGGAAAAAACGAAATGAAAGAAAATTATATTATTATACATGGAAGCTTCGGCTCAAAAGATGAAAATTGGTTTCCTTGGTTAAAAGAACAATTAGAAAGCAAAGATAAGAAAATAGATGTCCCTCAAATGCCTGTTGGAGTTGGAAAACAAAATTTCGAAAGTTGGTCTAAAGTGTTAGATGAACTAGCTATAAATGAAAATACTATTATCATTGCACATAGCATAGCACCGATTTTTGTATGTAAATATTTGATTACTAATAAAATTGCAGTTAAAAAATTAATTTTTGTTTGTGGATTCAATAACTATTTAGGAATAGATAAGGATTTTGATGCAGTCAATGAACCTATGTTTATAGATAATTTTGAGGATGTAAAAAAATATTGTAACGATATTGTTTGTTATTTCTCTAATAATGATCCATATGTTAAATTTGATGTTGAAAAATCATTTGCAGACAAAATTGCTAATAGACAATATATAATTAAAAATGGTGGACATATAAATTCTGAAACAGGATATACAAAATTTGAAGAAATTTTAGAGGAGGTATATAATGACTGATGAGCAATATATTGATATAGCAATAGAGATAAGTAAAAATGCTAAATATCCTTATGGTGCTGTTGTTGTTAAAGATAATAAAATAATTGGTAGAAGCGATGATAAAACTTTAATGGAAACAAGTATGTATTCGCATGCGGAATTAGAGGCAATAGAAAGTGCTTCTAAAAACAAGAATTTATATGGTGATTTAAAAGGTGCAACTATGTATGTATCTTGTGAGCCTTGTATGATGTGTATGGGAGCAATACTTTATGAACAATTTTCAAAAATTGTTTATGCTGCTACGTTACAAGATAGCAATGATAATTATTGTCCAGAAATGATTACTAATATAGATGAATTAGCAAAATACTCAAAAAACAAAATTGAAATAATAAAAGAATTGCATAGAGATAAGGCAGTTGAAGTATTAAAAATGAGAGGAACAAATAATGAATAAAGATTTTGTGCAAGATTGGTTAAATAAACTTAAAAAATATTGGTTAAATAAAGATATAGAAAGTGCGGTATCTTTATTTACTAAAACTACTTTTTACCAAGAAACTCCATTTATGAAGGCATATACTACTTTAGAAGAGATTAATGAAGAATGGCAACACATAACAAATGAAAATATAAAACAAATAGATTTTAAAATATTAGCGATAGATAGTTATACTACTATTGTTGAGTGGTATTTAGAACAAAACTCTGAAATTTATGATGGAATTTATGAAATAAAGTTTAATGAGAATTTAGAATGTATTTATTTTAAAAGTTGGGAAATGAAAGACGTTTTTAATTAACCGCTATGTAGTTTTGAGGTGATATATTAAATCCAAGAAAGGAACAATCACAATGAAAAAAGATTTAACAATAGAACAAAAGAAAAAATGTGTTATTGATGATTATAATGATATCGCTAAAGAATATACTAAAGAATTTTTTGACGATAAATCAGACGAAAAATATATTGATCAGTTTTTACAAAGTTTAGATGGAAAATATGTTTTAGACGCAGGATGTGGTAATGGACGTGATTGTAAATATATAAATCAAAAAGGATTTAAAGTTAAAGGTATCGATTTGTCAAAAGCAATGTTAGTTATTGCTAAAAAAATGGTTCCTGAAGTTGACTTTGAAGTAATGGATATAACTAATATTACTTATTCAGACAATAGTTATGATGGAATAATCTCAAATTGTTCTTTCTTCCATATACCAGTAGAAGAATTGCCTAAAACTCTAAATTCTTTTTCCAAAATATTAAGACCAAATGGCAAATTGTTATTAATTTTACAAGAAGGATTGGGCGAAACAATGATAGAAGAGCCTTTTAGAAAAGGAGTCTATATTTATATGAATTATTTTTCTGTTAAACAGATAAGTGATTTATTATTAAAACATGGATTTGAAATAGATAGTATATTAAGAGAGGAATCACCTAATGATTTAGAATTAGGGAAAGGAAAATTAATAGTATTATCGCATAATGCTAAACATTAAAGTTTATGTAATTAAATTTATTTAAATTAAAAGACAATGAATCTATATAAAATTAACATTGTCTTTTTGTAAATTATTTTTGAGGTTGGTTAATTATATTGTTTATATTTCTAATTTGCTTGGTAATAAAATTCGAATAATCAGAATAATTAAGGAAATCCATTTGTTTTTTTAATAAAGATAAATCTTCAACTATTTTTAACAGTTGTAACTTTTTTTCTAAATTATTTTTAATTACATCATCATTTGTATAGTCATTAATTAATTTTCTAATAAAGTCAGATTGTGATAGTTTGGCTTTATTAGATTTTTCTACTAGCATTCGTTTTTCATCTTCATTTAAAAATACATTAATTTTAATATTTCTTTTTCTCATAATTAATTTTATCCTTTCAAAGTAAGGGTATGGGAAATTCCCATAATAGAATTTGTGCGGGAGTACAAATTCAGTGCTGGCTAGGACAAATATTATAGCTTGTACTCACACATTTTTATTATAAATTAATTCATTCAATATAATTTCTTCTGCAATAATTTTATAGTTATTCATTAATTTTACCCATTCTAATTGATTAATCTCTTTACTTTTTTCAGATAGTAATTTGTCTGATTTTTTAAATTGTTCCATCAGATTATTTAATCTATTTTCACATTCATTACTAACTGAAACAAGATAATCGGTTAGTTCATTTTTCATTAACAGAGTTGTATAAAGTGCTTTGCTATTCTTTTTCAGATAGTGCAATTTTAGTAATCCATATTTGTTAATTCTTTTATATTTTTGATTTTTAATAGTTAAATTAGGGAATAAATAATCTCCAACTTTTGTATAAGTTAATTTCATTTGCATCTCTCCATTTCTTTATTTAATTTGCTATTTCCATTTTAGTTTTAGGTACTAATATTAAAATATCTTTTAGTTTATTTTCCTCAACATAAGGACAACTGATAATGCCATCTATATATAAATGCTCTTTGGATTTTGATATAAAATCTCCTAAAAATTCATTAGAATACTTATTATTTTTCATTTTTGTAACTGATAAAATATCATAATCTTGTTCTAAATCTTTTAGTTTTTCTTTGTTAATTTCTTTTTGATATTTAATTCCGGTATTGTTATCAGTCATTATTTTATTAAGATATTTTAAATACTCTTTACTGCTTTTTGTTATAAATTCATCTGTGAATTTTATATCTTTAATTTCAATATTATAATTTTTATCTCTAGTAATTTCTATTTGTGATACAAGTCTATGAATCATATCTCTTTTGACTTCTCGTGATAGTAAATCATATAGAAAAGTAAAGCCGATATTTTTAATACTGGTAAAAATTAAAGTTTCATTTTCTTCTATACAATCTAGTTTTTTTATTAGTTCTACTGTATATTCTTGTGATGAGTTGTCTGGATCAAGACTAATTTTCTTTTTGTTTAATTTATCAATTTCTTTTTTTATAATGTCATTTTTATAATTAATAGTTTCTACATCTAGGTTAGAACTTAGATATAAATCAACTAATCTTTTTTCTTGTAGTTTTAACTTTTCAATAGCTTTTTCTATTTCTTTTACATCATTGCTTTTAGTAGAATTGCAGGTAATAATTTCATTATCCATAGAAAGCATAAATATTGTTAGTTCCTCTAATATTCTTTTTAATTTTGTTTCTATTTTTTCTGTATTATAATGATAACCATAACCTTTACAATTAGTGTTTTTACACCTTAAATGGTAATATACTTTTTGTTTTCCGTTAGGATATTTAAATGATTCTGATGAACTCATAATCTCTCCACATAAAGGGCATTTAACTAATCCTGAAAATAAATGAATATGCTCACCATAATTAGAATGTTTATTTTTAACTAATACATTTCTAGTTGCATTCCAAGTATTTATATCAATAATTGGTTCACAATAATTTTCAACTCTTAAAACATCTTGAGGTTTTCTTTTATACTTTCCATATTCAAATATTCCAATATAAATTGAATTAGTAAGTATTTTATAAACTCTATCTGATAACCATTTTCCTTGTTTTAAGTAAGCATTATTATTGTGCATAATAGTAGCAATATTTCTGGTGGAATGACCTTGTTTGCATAGTTCAAATATTTCTTTTACTACTTGTGATTCAATAGGTTCTATTTCTAAATGACCAGTATTTTTATTTCTAACATAGCCATAAGGTGCTTTACTAGGGTGTATTTTTTCTAAAGCCATTTCTTCCATAGCTCTTTTTGTTCTTGCTCCAATTTCTTTTCTTTCTCGTTGACCGAATACTAAGTTCATTCCAAATATCATTTCACCATTAGCAGTAGATACATCATAAGGTTCTAATATCAATTCAATTTTAACATCGTGTTCTTCACAGTAATTTAAAAGCCAAAAACCATCATAATTATTTCTTGTAAGTCTATCTACTTTAATAGCAATTAATTTATCAATCTTTTTAGATTTTATATCAGCAAGTAATCTCTGCATTTCTGGTCGCATTAAATCTTTTCCAGAATAACCTGCGTCATTATACACATCTACAATACTATAATCATTTTTCTCACAATATTCTTTAATCATACGAAGTTGTAAATCAATAGAATAACCATTATTTCTTTGGTCATCTGTACTAACTCTTACATAAATACCACATCTCATAAAATATCATCTCCTTACTTGTTTCCTAACTAAAAAGCAAAATAACAAACACTAAATTAAATTTTTTATATTTCTTATTAGTTTCCTCGTTAATAAATGAAAAGTATAGTCTAAACTTTAATTTTATTTAAAAATTTTTAATATTTTTTATTAGTTATCTTATATAAAATAAGTTTTACGAAGTCTATCAATTAATACTTCTCTAATGTTTCCTCACTAAAAAAGAAAAAATAAGGTTTAAATTCTAAGTTTTTGTAAAATTTGAATGGTTTCTGATATTGAATTTTTTTGATTATGCTCTTTAATAAAAAATGGTTTACTAGATATTTCATTTACTTTGTATTCTAGTATTGTAAGAGTAATAGGATATGTAATCAGATATTCAGTGGGTTCTATAACTTGTAAATTGGTGTGTAGTAGATTTTTAACCTTACCGTTTTTAATTTTGTATTTATAATCCTTAATCACTTCAAGTATTTCCGTATTCGGCTTTAAAGTCTGAATAGTCTTAAATTCAAGCATAAAAAATGTCCTCCTTCCTAGAAAGAGAACATTTAAGTTTCATATATAAAAATAAAAACTTACGAACTTTCTAACGTCCGTAAGTTGTATTCAAATGGAGCGGATGAGGAGAATCGAACTCCCGTAGCGAGCTTGGAAGGCTCGGGTTCTACCATTAAACTACATCCGCATAAGTAAACATCAATTTGTATTGACATTTACAATTATATGAAAAGAAATCATTAATGTCAACAGTTTTTTTATAATTTTACTGTTATATTTTCTTTTCTCTTGCCGCCACAAATATAATTTAAAGAAATATGATAAGTTTGTGCTAATTTTACAAGTTTATTAGTCGGTATCCTAGTTTTGCCATCTTCATAATAAGAATAACTAGATTGTCTAATGTTTAAAACTTTTGCAAATTCTCGTTGCGTCTTTTTTAATTTAAGGCGATATCTTCTTAATTGACTTCCAATAAATTCAACAGTTATATTTTTTTCGTATATTACTTCGCGCTTGTCTGAGGTTAGATTAAGCATATATTCTACATTAGTATGAAAGTATCTAGCAAGTTCTACTAATTTTTCTATTGGAAAATTAACATCACCTAATTCCCACATAGCGTAGGTAGTTCGTTTGACGCCTAGAATTTTAGCAACTTCGAATTGTTTTAAATCATGATCTTCTCTTAAATCTCTAATTTTCCCAAACTGCATCTTTACCACCTTATTTTTATTTTATTACAGTCATTTGAATATTAAGAGATTTGTCAAGATAACTGATAAACAAAATAATGGAGCAAAAAAATAAATTTGGTTAATTATTATAATAGGAGGTGGTAATAATAAAAAGATTAAAATTTATTTTGCAAGAAAAAAGTTATGACTGTGGTCTTGCTTGTTTATTAATGGTTGCTAGATATTATAACTCTAATGTTTCTCGTGATTATTTAGAAAAAGTAAGTATGGCTTCTGAAGATGGTACTACAATGTATGGTTTAATGAAAACAGCCCTTTCGCTTGGCTTTGAAGCAACTGGCAAAAATGGAAGTATTAATGATATAGAGAAATCAGTATTACCAATTATTGCACATGTTAAAATAAATGATGCAAAGAATTTATATCATTATGTTGTTATTACTAATATAGTTCGTAATAAGGTTACAATTAAAGATCCTGGATTTGGAAATAGAGTAATGTCTAAAGAAGAATTTAGTAAAATTGAGACTGGTAATTACTTATTTATTAGTAAGACTGCAAGTATTAAGAGATTTATTAGAAGAAAAATTATTAGAGAAGAATTTAATAAATTGTTTTTTAATAATAAAAATAGTTTTATCTTAATAATTATTTCTACTATTTTTGTGATTATTCTTGAGCTTTTAAACTTATTTTCTTTAAAAGTAATTTTGAATAATGCTTTAATAGTTAAATCAGTTTATAATTTGTCTATATTATTATTTACTTTTGCCTATCTTTTGGTATTAAAAACTTTTCTTTCATATCTTATGCAACTTTTAGTATTAAAACTTAGCAAGATGCTTAGCTTTAATTTGAAATCTAATTTAATTAAACAATTATTATCACTTCCAAATTTATATTATCAAACTAAAGAGAGGGGGATTATGGTATCACTATTTAATGATGTTGATATCTTCACAGAATCTTTATTATTGTCACTTTCAACTTGTGTTAATAGTATTGCTATTTTAGTTTTTATTTATATTTTCTTTTCTAGTTTATCTTATCTTTTAACTATAACTTTATTAATTAGTAGTATATTTTTATTTCTTTTTATCTATTTACAGAAAAAAATAAGTAAGTCTTTAATTTCTAAATATTATTTAATAAAGGATAGTTATGATAGTAAGTTGCAGCAGGTAATTATTAATAATGATAAGATTAAAGGATTACATTTAGAAGATTTAATGTTAAAAAAAATTAAGAAAATTATTTCTATAAAAGAAAATGAAAACTATAATATTACTAAATATAGTGAAATTGTAAAAGCTAGTTTAAGTTTTTTAGAAGGAATTATTTATTTGGTAATTTTAGGTATTAGTGGTGTTATTTTAATATCTAGTACTAGTATTAGTTTACCAACGTTTTTATTATTAGAAAGTTTTGTTTTTATGGCATTAAAAAATGTTGAAAACTTGAGCCTTCTTGTCTTGAAGTATCAGAATATTAGAAAAATTTGTGAGAGGTTAAATGATATTTTTAACTTAGAAAAAGAAGTGTTATTGCCTTTTCATAATTATGAATATGCTACTAATAATATGAGGCTTGTTATTTCTAAGTTGTCTTTTAAATATAAAGATAATATTGTTCTTAATAATATTAGTCTTACGATTAATCCTAAGGATAAAGTATTTATTTATGGTAATTCAGGTAGTGGTAAAAGTACTCTTGTAAAGCTGTTAGGAAGATTCTTGCCGCTTGAGTTTGGTCATATCAAATTAGGAAATATAGATTTAACACATTATAATTTAGCAGATCTAAGAAGTATTATTACTTATGTTTCTAATAAAGAAATGCTTAGTAAGGGAAATATTAAAGATAATATTTATTTGTCAAGAAGTCCTAAGGTAAATCAAGATGTTCTTTTGCAAGTTACAGGAGTTAAGAAATTACTTAGAGAAAAGAAATATACACTTAAAACAATGCTTTCAGAGAATGGAGAAAATATTAGTATGGGTGAGCGAAGTAGAATTAGTTTAGCCCAAGCTTTGTTTAGACCCAGTGAGATTTATATTTTGGATGAATGTCTTAGTAATGTTGATATTAATTTAGAAAGAGAAATAATAGAAAAGCTTTTAAGTTATTATAAAGATAAAATAGTTATTTATATTTCTCATAGACTTAATAATAAAGATTTATTTAATCGAGTCTTTTACTTAGAAAAGGGAAAATGTTATGAAGAATTATAGAAAAAAGAGTCTTTTGAACTTATTCTTTGTTACTACTTTTGTTCTGCTATTTATTTTCTTTTATCTTCTAAATACAGTTAAGTTATGGACATTTAATAGTTATAATACTGTTTTAGTAGATGATAACTATATTAAAGTTGTTGTTACTTTAGACGATGTTTTACTATTTCAAGATAATAATTTTTTCTATCATGATAATAAGAAGTTTTTGTATAAAATAGAAAATAAAGAAAAATTAGAGGATGCGGTTATATTGACTTTAAAATTAGAAAATAATTTTAAGATAGAGGGTGATGATACAACTTTGCTGTTACCTAATATAAAAAAGAGTATCTTTAGTTTGATAATCGATAGTTGGAGGTCAAAATGAGAAAGTTAACAAAAAATGAAATGAAGAATATTAAGGGTGGTGCTGGTATGTCAGTAGCAGTACTTGGAATAGGTATATCAGTAATTATTTCTTTTATTGTAGGTGTAGTTAGTGGCTTTACAAATCCAGAACCTTGTGGAGGTGAAGATTAATGCGAACTTTGACAGAAAAAGAATTAAAAAATATAAAAGGAGGACTTAGTCTTACTTCTACAGCCATAAAATATGTTGGCGACTTAATAGAAATTTTAATTTTAGCAGGAAGAAAATTAGGTAGTTCTATTAGAAGAATAGGAAGTGGTAATATATGTCCCTTAGAATAAAGAATGTTTTTAAGACCACAATTCTAGGGTTAATTAATTGTTTTTTAGTTATTTCTTTTTATAATTTTGGACATATTTTGGGGATAATATTAGAAAAAAGTCTTTAAAAGTGTAAAAAGTGTCAAAAAAATGTTGTCTTTTCAAGGTATGAGGTGTTATAATCAGTTGTAGAAAAAAAGCGAAGGGAGGGATAGTAGTATGGCACAAGTACCTGTTAAAAACGGTAATTTAGATGGTGCGATTAAAAGGTACAAACAAAAACTTGCAAGAAGTGGTGTCCCTTCTGAAGCTAAAAAACATGATGCTTATGATAAACCAGGAGTTAGAAGAAGAAAAGCTAAAAAAGAAGCCATTAAAAATGCACGTAGAAATGAGCGTAAAAGAAGAAAGGAAAGAGACTAATGTTTCTTTCCTTTTTTGCATATTATTTATTAGGTGAAGTTTTATGGCTTATAACTATTTGAGAAACTTTCTTGATCCAAGGGAATTTCATATTAATATTTATGATAAGAAGATTTATATAACTAATTACGAAAAGATTTTAACACTTGGAAGTAATAAAATAATAATAAAAGCTCCTTCTAAAAAACTTACTTTAGAAGGAAGAGACTTTTCTCTTAATAAATTAGCAGATAAAGAATTGCTTATATTAGGTAGGCTTGATAATTTGGAGATAAAATATGAGTAGTTATGTACTTAGAATTACTGGTAAAAGATTAGATACTTTTATAATGTTATTAGCACGATTAAATATAAGCTTTAAAGTTTTAAAAAGAACGAGAGAATATCTTATAATTGAAGTGGTAGAAGAAGATTATGCTAATCTTTTAAAAATAAATACTACTTATGATATAGAAATTGTTAAAAGAAAGGGCCTTCTTAATATTGTGCATTTTCTTAAGGCGAGAAAGTTATTTGTTATAGTATCTTTAATTGGCTTTGCTTTTTTTAATTTACTTACCAATTTAATTTTTTCTATTAAAGTTATAGATACAGACAGTGAATTAAGAGAGATTATATTAAATGATTTAGAAGAATTTGGTTTAAAAAAATATAATTTTAAAATTAGTTATGAAGAAAAAGAAAAGATAGAGAGTAAAATTTTAAAAAAAGAAAAAGATATAATAGAATGGATTGAAATAAAAGAGAAAGGTGTTAGTTATGAAGTAAAATTGATTAGAAGAGTTAAAAACGATATTGAAAAGGAAAGTGAACCACGTAATATAGTTGCTAAAAAAAGTGGTCTTGTTACTAGAATAATTGCAGAATCTGGTGAAGTTGTTACTAAAAAAAATGCTTATGTAAATGCTGGTGATGTTTTAATTAGTGGCCTTATTAGAAATAATGGCAATATTGTTAGTAAGACGAGAGCGATTGGTAAAGTTTATGCAGAGGTATGGTATAAAGTATCTCTTAGTTTACCAACTAATTATCATGAAGAAAGGAAAACTGGTAATAATAAAACAGTTCTTGAAATTAGTTTTCTGAGTGATGATATTAGTATTACAGATTTTGATAAATACACTCATTCTAAAGATAGTAAAAAAGTATTATATAAACATCCTCTTCTTCCTATTAGTATTAATTTAACTAAAAAGGAGGAGGTTAAATTAACAGATATTAACTTTGCTGAAAATTATGATAAAAATATTAAACCGTTGGCAATAGAGAAATTAAAAACAAAATTAGGGAATGATATTACAATATTAGAAGAAAAGGTTTTGAAAAAGAGCGAGAATGCTGATAGAATAGATATAGAGATTTTCTTTAAAGTTCTAGAAGATATAACTAGTTATAACTCATTAAAAGATTTTGATATTGAAAAGGAAAATCAACGTATAGAAGAAGAAAATAGTTAAAGCTGTAAAGGAGGGAAGAGCATGTTTTCAAGTTTAAGTAGGACTATTGGTAATGTTTTTGAATTTAGTTTACCTATGATAATTATCTCTGTAGTAGTTGCTATTACTTTAAGAGTTGCAGATATTGTGAAAAATAAAAAAGAGTTTTCTTTATATAAAGAGCTTATTGCTTTATCCTTCATTATTTATATATTGTGTTTATTCCAAGTTGTTACTTTTCAAGACAATAATAATATTTCTAGTAATAATTTAATTCCCTTTAGAGAAATGTTTAGATATGATTTTGGTAGTAGATTGTTTTTAAAGAATGTACTTGGTAATATAATTATGTTTTTACCATATGGTTTTTTTACGAGTTATTTTTTAAAAGAAAAGAGATTAATTCCTATTTTAGCTTTAACTGTTATTACATCTTTGACAATAGAATCTACACAGTTAATGATAGGTAGAGTTTTTGATATAGATGATATTTTATTAAATATTGTTGGAGGGGTTTTGGGACATTATTTATATATTTTAATTTTAAAAATAGGTGATATGTGTCCTAGGGTATTACAAAGAGAGTGGTTTTTAAATTTAGTGTCTATTATTCTTTTAGTTGGTTTAATAACATTACTTTAAAAACTTCTTTTTTTATGATACAATATGGGCATTGAAAGGGCGTGTTTTGTTTAATGAATGATATTAACATATATAATGAAACTAATGATGATTTCCCATATAAAGATATAATAGAAAAAGTAGTTAACAAAGCTTTCGAAATTGAAAGAGTAAAAAATGCAAGTTGTAGTATAATAATTGTAGATAATTCTTATATTCATAAATTAAATAAAGAATATAGAGGTATCGATAGAGTAACTGATGTTATTAGTTTTGCTTTAGAAGATGATAAAAATATGGTTATTCCTGATGGAACTAGATTATTAGGAGATATTTATATTAGTCTAGATAAAGCGAAGGAACAAGCGGAAGAATATGGTCATTCTTTGGAAAGAGAGTTATGTTTTTTAGCGGTACATGGAATTTATCATTTATTAGGATATGATCATGAGAAGGAAGAAGAAGCAGAAGTTATGTTTAAGAAACAAGAGGAGGTTTTGATGGAATATGGCATCACCAGATAGAAATAAGAAAAAATTTGGATTTAAAAGAATTATTTCAAGTATTAATAACTCATGGAATGGATTAAAGGCAGCTTATAAAAATGAACAGAGTGTGTATATACATTTAGTATGTACAGTTATTTTGGTATTACTTAGTTTTTTACTTGATATATCAACTACAGAATGGTTAATTATAATTGCTATTATTGGGTTAACTTTAGTAGTTGAGCTTATAAATACTTCAATAGAAAGTACAGTTGATCTTGTTACTAAAGAATTCCATCCACTTGCTAAAGTTGCCAAAGATACAGCTTCAGCAGCAGAGTTTGTTTTGACTCTAACTAGTGCAATTATTGCCTTAATGATTTTTATACCTAGCATTATAGAGTTGTTTTAATTATAGAAGTTACTTAGTTAATTATATAGAGTATTATTTCTTAAAAATGTAATACTTTATTGATTTGGTTTAGATGAAATTTTGTAATTTAAGTAAGGAGGTAAATTTATGAAGTGTGGCGTTGTTTCAATTATGGGAAGACCTAATGTAGGTAAGAGTACACTATTAAATGCAATACTTAATATGAAACTTGCTATTACAACAGATAAAGCTGGTACTACAAGAAATATTATAGAAGGTATTTATCAAGATGACGAAGCTCAGATTGTTTTTATTGATACTCCTGGTATTCATAAACCTATGAATAAACTTGGTAGTGTGTTAAATAAGAAAGCTTATCAAAATATTGATAATGCTGATATCATCCTTTTATTAATAGATGCGTCTAGTGGTATTGGTAAAGGAGATAAGTTTGTTTTAAATAAGATTAAAGAAAATGAAGAAGCTAAAGTTTTCTTAATTTTAAATAAAATAGATAAAGTTGGAAGCGAGAAATTAATTAAAACAATAGATGAAGCGAAAGAACTATATGATTTTGATGAGATTATTCCTATATCTGCTTTAAAGAAGAAAGCGATAGATGATTTAATTAAAACACTAAAAAAATACTTACCACTTGATGAGCCTATATTTACTAATGATGAACTTACTAATGTCTCAGTTAAGTTTATTATGGGAGAGTTTGTTAGGGAAAAAATAATGATGTTAACTAAACAAGAGATTCCTCATAGTGTTACTTGTTATGTGGAAAACTTTGAAGAATATGATGATTTAGTGCATATACAAGTGTTGATAGTTGTGGATAAAGATAGTTTAAAGAAAATTATTATTGGTAAGAATGGTAATATGTTAAAACGTATAGGCATCCTTGCTCGTAATGATATTGAAGATTTCTTGGGGAAAAAAGTGTTTTTGGAAACACATGTTAAAGTAATTGAGAATTGGCGTGATAAAGAAAAGTATTTAATAGAACTTGGAATTGATAGTAAAGATGAATAAAAAAATTACTTATTAATCATTATATTAATAGGTGATAATATGAATAATTATGAAAAACTATGGAATTTATTTAAAAAGACTGGTGATATTAGATATTTTCTTTTAGCAAAGTCTATAAAGGAAAGTGATACTTGTGAAGATAGTGGATGTGAAGGGACTGGTCTTAAATGAAACTAATTATAGTGACTCTAGTAAAATTTTAAATGTTTTGACTAGCGAATATGGTCTTGTTGGAATTCTCTCTAAGGGATGTCGTAATTTAAAAAGTAAGCTTAGAGGTAGTTCTAGAAAGTTAGTATACGGAACTTTTCATTTTTATTATAAAGAGAATGCTTTATCAACTTTAATTAGTATTGATGTAATTAGTGACTATCCAAAAACAGTTATGAATTTAGAAAATGTTGTGTATGCATCATACCTTTTGGATCTTACAAGACAAGTGGTTAAACAATCTAAAGATAAAGATATACTAACTTTAATAATCGCAGCTTTAGATAAGATAGAAGATGGGCTTAATCCTGCCGTTATTACTAATATTCTTGAACTTAAATATTTAGATTTTTTAGGTGTTAGTCCGATTGTTACAGGGTGTGCTGTTTGTGGAAAAACTACTAATATAGTTAGTTTAAGTCCAACAGCAGGTGGATTTATTTGTAAAAATTGCTATCAAAATGAAGGATATTATAGCGATAAAGCAATTAAACTTTTACAAATGTATTATTATGTTGATCTTGAGAAAATTACGAAAATAGATGTTAATCCTAAAGTAAATGAAGAAATAAATAAATTTTTAGAGGATTATTATGATAGGTATACAGGAATTTATTTAAATAGTAAGAAAATGTTAAAGAATGTGTTAAAATTAAAATAAGGTAGTGATGTTATGAAAAAAAGATTAATAATTCTTATAAGTTTATTTATTATTTTAACTTTAGGGGTTTTATTAGATGTAACTTTAGTAATAGATAATAATGTATATAATTTCCTTTCTCATAATCAAAGTGAGTTTTTAATGACGGTTTCTAATATAGTTACATCATTTGCTTCTAGTCAGGCGATAATTATTATTACAATGCTTTTAATATTTTTACTTAATACTAATCATCAGAGATTGTTTGTTATAATTAATACCTTAATTAGTGCAGGTATTATTATTGTTTCTAAAAATATATTTTTAAGAGAAAGACCTTTAATAGGTAGTGAGCTTTTATCAAGTTATAGTTTTCCTAGTGGTCATAGTTTGATTGCTACGACTTATTATGGCTTTTTAATATACTTGCTTAGAAGAAGTAAATGTAAGGAAGAATATAAAGTGATAGGTACATCTTTACTTACAACTTTGATAGTTTTGATTTGTTTAAGTAGATTAATACTTAATGTTCATTATGTAACTGATGTTATTGGTGGGGTTATTTTAGGACTTATAATTCTTTTAGTATTAATTTACTTTTTTGAGAAAACTTTTAAGCCTAAAGAAAAGGAGAAACCTTTATTAAAGACTTTATCTTATGGTTTTAATGGAATCTTTTATACTTTAAAACATGAGAGAAATATGGTAATTCATTTTCTTGTTATGATATTAGTTATAATAGCAGGAATAGTCTTTGAAATTACTTTTGTAGAATGGGGAGTATGTTTTGTACTTTTTGCACTTGTTCTTTCTTTAGAACTTATGAATACAGCTTTGGAAAATGTAGTTGATCTTGTAACTGAAGAGAAGAAAGCAAAGGCGAAGGTTGCAAAAGATGCAGCGGCAGGGGCAGTACTAGTTGCGGCGATATTTGCGGTTATTATAGGTGTATCAATATTTTTACCTAGACTTTTAAATCTATAGTGTTTATAATAAAGTTGTGAACAAGGAACGTAATTGGAGGTTAATTATATGAAGGTAGGAATTATGTGTGGAAGTAGAGATACTGCTAGTATGGAGTCTCGTTTAAATAATTCGAGAGCAGTTAGTGAGATAGCAGATATGGGCTATACATTTGTTATGGGGGCAGGGGAAACTGGCTCTATGAGAGATGTTAAAGAAATTTTAAGAGAAAATGGTAATATGCTTATAACTGTTGGTAATAGACTTGAGCTTAATAGAACTACTGCAGATGTTAAGATAGAAGTTGGTTCTACTTTTGAAAGAGCTGGGCATATTTATGAAAATAGTGATGTTATTATTTTCTTAGATGGTGGAACTGGTACTCTTTCTGAGTTTTGTTCTTTTTTAAATAGTAAGATAGAAACAGATGATAAAAATAAAGAACTTGTAGTTGTTAATATGGATGGTGTTTATAATAAACTAATAGATGATTTAAAAAGAAAATATAAAGAAGGTCTTGCTAGTAATACTTTGACTTATTTTAAAGAAGTTAGAAGTCCTCTAGAATTGAAAACTTATTTAGAAGAAGTTGAGAAAAAACTTAATGGTAGTGAACAAGAAAGGGAAAGAGTGAGATAATGAGTAATATTAAGATGGAAGATTTAGTTAATTACTGTAAGCAATATGGAATAATATTCCAAGGAAGTGAGATATATGGAGGTCTTGCTAATACTTGGGATTATGGTCCTGTTGGTATGCTTTTAAAAAACAATGTTAAAAGTGCTTGGTTAAAGAAGTTTGTTCAAGAAGATATTAATAATGTAGGACTAGATTCTGCTATTTTAATGAATCCTAGAACTTGGGAAGCGAGCGGACATTTAGCAACTTTCTCTGATCCTTTAATAGATTGTAAGAAATGTAAGACAAGGCATAGAGCAGATAAATTAGTGGAAGCTGATGGTGTAGAAGATGCAGGTGGTATGAGTCATGAAGAGTTAATGAATTATATTAAAGAGCATAATATTGTTTGTCCTAACTGTGGGGCAATGGATTATACTGATATTAGAGAATTTAACTTAATGTTTAAGACTTTTCAAGGTGTTACTGAAGATAGTAAGAGTACAATCTATTTAAGACCTGAAACTGCTCAAGGTATATTTGTTGATTTTTTTAATGTGCAAAGAAGTATGAGACTTAAGATTCCTTTTGGAATTGGACAAGTTGGTAAAAGTTTTAGAAATGAAATAACTCCTGGTAACTTTATATTTAGAACAAGAGAATTTGAACAAATGGAATTAGAGTTTTTCTGTAAGCCAGGTACTGAATTAGATTGGCATAAATATTATAAAGATTATTGTTATAACTTCTTATTAAGTCTTGGTATTAATAAAGATAATTTAAGACTTAGAGATCATAAAAAAGAAGAGTTAAGTCATTATAGTAATGCTACTACTGATATTGAATATAAATTCCCATTTGGATTTGGAGAGTTATGGGGAATTGCTAGTCGTACTGATTTTGATTTATCTAGTCATCAAAAAGTATCAGGTGAATCTTTAGAATATTTAGATCCTACTACTAATGAGAAATATATTCCTTATGTTATTGAACCTAGTGTTGGGGTAGATAGACTTATGCTTACAATACTATGTGATGCTTATAATAAGGAGATATTAGAAGATGGTAGTGAAAGAGAAGTATTAAAGATACACCCTTATTTAGCACCTTATAAAGTAACTGTTTTACCTTTAATAAAGAAAAGACATAGTGAAAAGGCAACTGATATTTATAAAATGTTATCTAAAGAGTTTTCTGTTAGTTATGATGAAGCAGGTTCTATTGGTAAAAGATATAGAAGAGGGGATGCTATTGGAACACCTTTTAGTTTAACAGTTGATGATAATACAATAGATAATGGAACTGTTACTTTAAGAGATAGAGATACTATGGAACAAGTAACATTGAAGTTAGATGAAGTTATTCCATATATTGAAGAGAGGATTAAATTCTAATGGGTCCTATTATTGGTATTTTAACTAGAAGTGGTGTTAATGAAAATGGTACACCTATAGAGTACTGTATGGAAAGTACAAGAAGAGCGATTATTAAAGCAGGTGGAGTGCCTATTATGTTAACACCTCCTCAAGATATAGATTATTTTACTACTAAGAGTAGTGAAGCTCCTGATTTAACTGGGATGGAACAAGAAATGATTTTATATCAGATAGAAAAATTAGATGGATTATTTATTTCTGGTGGAGATAAGATTACTAAATATGATTACTATGTTTTACATTTTTGTCTAAAAAGAAATATTCCTATACTTGGAGTATGTTTAGGTATGCAGATGATTGCTAACTATAAAATAGATAACTTTAAATTATTAGATGTTCCTAATAAAGAATTACATTATAAAGAAGATTATGCTGCACCTGCTCATAATGTTACTATTGATAAAAATAGTCTTTTATATAAGATAATAGGTAAGGAAGAAATAATGGTTAATTCTCATCATTTAAGATGTGTAGACTATACTAAAGAGTGTAACGTAGTTGCTAAGAGTTCTGATGGAGTGATTGAAGCGGTAGAGTTAAAAGATTATGACTTTTGTTTAGGAGTACAGTGGCATCCAGAAATAACTATTAGTGATGATATTAATTCTAAAAAGATATTTGAATGTTTTATGGAGAAAGCTAAGGAGAAGAAAGAAAGTAAAATAATTATTAAATAATTTTATTGACATTATTATCACTGAATGTTATATTATAGCTACATAAGTGATTATGTGTTGTAAAAAAGCGGTGATTCCGACTATAACAGGAACTAAAAAAAGAAACTAGAGAGCAAACTCTAGTTTTTGTATATAGAAATTAAAAAAGCAACCATAAAGGTTACTTTTCTAAGCGGCACATAGTGCCAACACGGGTTTGATCCATTATAAATAATAGACCAAGATTGTAGATATAATATTATCTACATTAATAGTATATCAAAATTATGATTAAATATACAAAATATTTTAAGTAAACTTTTTTAAGATAATTTAATCAAAAAAATACTTTACAAAGAAAATAAAGAATATTATTATTTTAATAAGTGATGATATATTACTGAAAGGAGAAGTGGCAAATGAAAGATAAATATAATATGTCTTTAGAAGATAATATATTTTTTGCTAAGAGAAAACTTGTAGATAATATTTATAAGAGTGCTAATCTTGAAGGAATCGCTGTAACTTTTGCAGATACTTATGCTTTTATGAATAATGTTAATACAGGTAATATTTCTGTTGATGATATGTTGAAACTCAAAGGTTTAAAAGATGGATGGGAATATGTAATAAATCATGCTAATCAAGAACTTACAATAGATTTTATTAAGAAAGTACATTTTGAAGTATGTAAATGTGAAAGTATTTATCCTTTAGGTGATTTTAGAGATAAAGACGTTGGTATTACTGGTACTTCTTGGAGACCAAAATTTCCTAGTGAATGTGATTATGATAAAGAATTAAAAGAGATTTTAAATAATAAAAATAAATTAGAGAGATGTATTGATTTATTTTGTTGGATTCAGAGGTCTCAGATGTTTTTGGATGGTAATAAAAGAGTTGCCAATTTAATTGCTAATAAAGAAATGATTAAAAATGGGCAAGGTATAATAGCAGTTCCTGTTGAAGAGATTGGTAACTATTTAACTAAATTAATTGAATACTATGAGAGTGGAGATAATACGAATTTAAAACAATGGATTTATGAAAACTGTATAGATGGAGTTTAATTTGTTAAAAAAAGTAGTAATAAAGTAGTAATAAAGTAGTGAAAAAGTTGTGAAAAAGTGTTGACAAACCTAGTTTTTTAGCATACAATACTTGAAGAAAAGGAAAGAGATGGGATACCCCACCACCTGATTGATAAGTGAGTCAATAGGTAAAAAGCCAAGATTAGATATAAATAATATAGTATTATTTTGGTTTTTAGTGGGTATTAATATACCCACTTTTCTTAATTTATGGAGGTGTTAATTATAGCAAAAGATAATAAGAGTCAATTAATTAACGAGCAAATTAAAGCTAGTGAAGTATTAGTTATTGGTCCTAATGGAGAACAAGTAGGAATTAAATCTATAGAAGATGCAAGAACTCTAGCAAAATATGCAAATTTAGATTTAGTTTTAATGAACCCTAATGGAAACCCACCTGTTTGTAAAGTAATGGATTATAATAAATACCGTTATGAAAGACAAAAGAAAGAAAAAGAAGCTCTTAAGAAGCAAAGGGCTAATCAAGCAGAGTTAAAAGAGTTTAGATTATCTCCAGTTATAGATGTTGGAGACTTTGAGACTAAACTTAAAAATGTTATTAAATATTTACAAAAAGGTGATAAGATTAAACTTACAATTAGATTTAAAGGACGTCAAATGGCTCATACTGAATTAGGTAAAGAAGTGTTAGAAAAATTTGCTAATAGGACTCTAGATTATGCAACAATTGATCAACATCCAAAGTTAGATGGTCGTACTATGACAATGTTTTTAGTACCAAAGAAAGATAAGTAGAAGGAGGAATTATAATGCCTAAATTGAAAACACATAAAGGTAGTAAAAAAGTATTTAAGAAAAGAAAAAATGATTATAAAATAGGACATCCAGGAAGTAGACATAATACTGGTTATAAGTCAAGAAAAGTTAATAGAAAGAAAAGAAGTGCATCTAGCTTATCTAAAGCAGATCAAAATCGTTTAAAGAATATTATTTAATTTAAGAAGGAGGATGTAAGAAATGGCAAGAGTTAAGAATGGAGCTACTACAAAGGCTCGTCATAAGAAAGTATTAAAACAAGCTAAAGGTTACTTTGGTAGTAAACATAGACTTTATAAGAGTGCTAAAGAACAATTAATGCATTCTGGTCAATATGCTTTTCGTGATAGAAAGCAAAAGAAAAGAGAATTTAGAAAATTATGGATAACTAGAATTAATGCAGCATGTAGAGAAAACGGTATTAGTTATTCTAGATTTATTGAAGGATTAAATAAAGCAGGTGTTCTAGTTAACCGTAAAATGTTAAGTGAAATTGCTATTAACGATCCTAAAGCATTTACTGAGTTAGTAGAAGTTGCTAAAAAAGGTAAAGAAGGTAAGATTAAAGCAAATGAGGTTAAAGCTAGTTCTGAAGTAACTATTAAGAGTAATAATGTTAAAGAAGAAGTAAAGAATACTGAAAAGAAGTCTACAGCTAAGAAAGAAACTACTAAGAAGAAAGCAAAAAAAGAAGAAAAGGTAGAAAAGACTGAAGTTAAAGATTATAGTAAAATGACAGTTGCAGAACTTAAAGAGATTGCAAAAACAAAAGGTATTGCAACTACTGGATTAAAGAAAGCTGAGATAATTGCAGCTTTAGAAAAATAAACATATTTTGGAATTTAATTATCTAGTGCTGTGTTAGATTAAACAGTGATAATTTTTAGAACAAAATAGAAGATAAAAAACGAAAAGGAGATTAAAATATGAGCGTAGTATCAATGAATTATTTATTAGAAGCTGGTGTTCATTTTGGACATCAAAAAAGAAGATGGAATCCTAAGATGAAGGAATACATCTATACAACAAGAGATGATATTTATATCATCGATTTACAAAAAACATCTAAATGTTTAGATAAAGCATATGAAGCTTTAAAGAAAATAGTAGAAGATGGTGGAAAAGTTCTATTTGTTGGAACTAAAAAACAAGCTATGGAAGCAGCTGAAGAATCTGCTACTAGAACTAACATGTATTTCGTTAATGAAAGATGGTTAGGTGGTACTTTAACTAACTTTAGAACTATTAGATCAAGAGTTAGAAGAATGGAAGAAATTGAAAAGATGGAAGAAAACGGTACTTTTGATTTACTTCCTAAGAAAGAAGTTATTGGTCTTAAGAAGGAATATGAGAAACTTAATAAAAACTTAAGAGGAATTAGAGATATGAAAAAGCTTCCTCAAGCTATGGTTATAGTAGATCCTAAAAAAGAAGAGATTGCTATTAAAGAAGCTAGAATCTTAAATATTCCTGTATTTGGTGTAGTTGATACAAACTGTGATCCAGATATGGTAGATTATGTTATTCCTGGTAATGATGATGCTGTAAGAAGTGTTAAGTTATTAATAGGAGCTTTAACTAATGCAATTGCAGAAGTTAATGGTAATGAAGTAATTGATTATGTTAGTGAAGATGATAAAGCTAAAAAAGATAAGAAGGAAGCTAAAAGAGAAGTTAAGGAAGCAAAAAAAGAGAATAAAAAAGAAGTAAAAGAAGAAATCAAAGTTGAAGCTAGAGCTGAAGAAGTTAAAGCTGTTAAAGATGACAAAGCTAACGATAAAAAAGAAGTAGTAGAAGAGAAAGATACTGCTAATGAAGCTGCTGTAGATTATAATAAAATGACAGTTGCTGAATTAAAAGAAATAGCTAAGTCTAAAAATATTTCTACTACAGGTATGAAAAAAGCTGACATTATAGAAGCTTTATCTAAATAAAAAAGGAAGGAGGGAGGGAATCTCCTTCTTTTTGTATAAATTAAAGAAAGGATGAATAAAATATGTTTAAAGCAAGTGATGTAAAAGAATTAAGAGATAAGACTGGAGCAGGAATGCTTGATTGTAAGAAAGCCTTAGAAGCTTGTAATGGTAATATGGATGAGGCAGTTGATTGGTTAAGAGAAAAAGGTATTAGTAAGGCTGCTAAGAAAGAAAGTAGAATCGCAGCTGAAGGTTTATGCAAAATAGAAGTTAAAGATAATAAAGCTGTTATATTAGAAGTTAACTCTGAGACTGACTTTGTAGCTAAGAACGAAGAATTTACTAACTTTGTAGATTATTTAGCTACTACTATTATCAATAATGATTTAAAGACTAGAGAAGATGTGCTAGCATTTGATGATAATGGTGAAACTGTAGAAGCAAAGCTTGTTAGTTTAACTGCTAAGATAGGAGAGAAAATATCTTTTAGAAGATGTGAATTAGTAGAGAAAACTGATAGCGAGGTATTTGGAAGTTACTTACATATGGGTGGTAAGATTGGTGCTTTAGTAGTACTTGATAATACTACAGAAGAAGTTGCAAAAGATGTTGCAATGCATGTTGCAGCTATGGCTCCTGTTTGTGTAGATAGAGATAGTGTTCCAAGTGATATGGTAGAACATGAATCTAAAGTAATTAAAGAACAAGTTATGAATGAAGGTAAACCTGCAGAAATAGCTGAAAAAATGGTTACTGGTAGATTAAATAAATTCTATAAAGAGATTTGTTTAGAAGAACAAGCATTTATTAAAGATTCTAATGTTACAGTAGGTGCTTATGTTAAGAATAATGGAGGTTCTATTGTATCAATGATTCGTTATGCTGTTGGTGAAGGTATTGAGAAAAAAGAAGAAAACTTTGCTGATGAAGTAATGAGTCAAATAAATGCTGCTAAATAGTTAATTAGTATTTAAGTAAAATTTATTAAGATATTAGAAAAGTACTAGAAAATGCTAGTATTTTTCTTTAAATTTTGATAAATCTGGGAAATAATATTGTAATTATATTTAAAAAATACTAATATTAAAGTTGAAATAAGAAAAATGATAAAGTTATTAATAAAATATTGATTTTATTAATTGTGTAATATAATTATATTTGTAAGATATGATGTGGGAGGGAAATATGGATAAGTTAGAAAAAAGGATATTAAAAGAGCCGGAGTTTGAATATATAGATATTATTATAAATGAAACATATATAGATGATAACGGGCTTGAAAGAGAAAGACAAAAAAAATTAAATTACCAGTACCAGCTTCTGATAAATCAGATATAAATAATTTAATACCAATAGCCGAAAAAATTGGTAATGAAATTAAAATGTTAAACGTAGAAACAGAATTTACACTTCAACATTTTATGTGCAAATACAAAGTTGAAGAAAATGATAAATTTACTTTATGTAATTTAATATTAGATTATTGTAAAAATAAAAATATAATTATAGTAGAAAAAACGGATGGTGAATATTTAGGATTACCTTGGGATGTAACTAGAATAAAGAAAAACTAAAAAATTATATTTAACATTTTATAACTTTTATATACTAATATTTAAGTCTATTTTTTAATATATTTAATTTGCCTGATAATTGTAAATAGTTTTTGCTTATTTAAATCTAAATAATAATAAAATAAATGAGGAAGTATATTTATTGCTTGTAAAAATATAGGATGTTATAAAAAGATAAAAGTACTAGAAAATGCTAGTATTTTTCTTTAAAGTGTGATATAATTTAGAACGTATTTTGGAGTGTGATAAGTATGAAAAAAAGAAATGTTGCAATTATTGCCCATGTCGATCATGGTAAAACTACCTTAGTAGATGGTATATTAAAAACATCAGGTATGTTTCGTGATAATGAAGATATAAGTAATGTATCAATGGATTCTAATGCATTGGAAAAAGAACGTGGTATTACTATTCTTGCTAAAACAACAGCTTTAGACTATAACGGTTATCGTATTAATATTCTTGATACTCCAGGTCATGCTGACTTTGGTGGAGAAGTTGAACGCATTATGAATATGGTTGATGGAGTTATCCTTGTTGTTGATGCTTATGAAGGTGCAATGCCTCAGACAAGATTTGTTTTGAAGAAAGCTTTTGAAGCGGGTGTTAAACCTATTGTTGTTATTAATAAAGTAGATAAACCTAGTGCTAGATGTAGTGCGGTTGTTGATGAAGTGCTCGATTTATTTATTGAACTTGGTGCAGATGAAAACCAACTTGATTTTCCTGTAGTTTATGCTAGTGCTTTAAATGAAACTTGTAGTTTATCAGATGATATAAGTACACAGAAAAAAGGTTTTGAACCATTACTTGATTTGATAATTGAAAAAATACCAGCTCCGTCTGGTGATAATTCTAAGCCATTACAATTTCAACCTGCCTTACTTGATTATAATGAATTTGTTGGGCGTATTGGGATTGGACGTGTACATAATGGCATTATTAAAACAGGTGAGATGGTTAGTTGCCTTAGATTAGATGGCACTGTTAAAAATTTTAGAATTCAAAAATTATTTGGTTATTATGGTTATAATCGTATTGAAATAGAACAAGCAGAAGCAGGAGATATTGTTGCTATTGCGGGTTTAGCTGATATCTCAGTAGGAGAAACTATTTGTAATATGGGAGATAATTTACCACTTCCTATTCTTCATATTGATGAACCAACTTTACAAATGACTTTTGGTACTAATTCTAGTCCATTTGTTGGTCGTGATGGTAAGATTTTAACTGCTCGTAAAATAGAAGAAAGATTAATTCGTGAGACTCAAAAAGATGTATCACTTAGAGTTGAGTCTGCCGGTAGTGATAGCTTTCTTGTTTCTGGTCGTGGAGAGTTACATCTTGGTATTTTAATAGAAAACATGCGTCGTGAAGGTTTTGAACTTGAAGTATCTAAACCTAAAGTAATTATTAAAGAAATAGATGGTGTTAAATGTGAGCCTTGGGAAGAGTTACAAATAGAAGTTCCAGAAGATGTAGTAGGTAGTGTTATTGAACACTTAGGTACTCGTGGTGGTGTTATGGAAAATATGACTAACTTTGAAAATCAAGTTCGTCTTAACTATAGTATTCCATCTCGTGGACTTATTGGCTTTTCAACAGACTTTATGACTATGACTAAGGGATATGGTATTATGAATCATACCTTTAGTGAATATAAACCATATGAAAATGTGGATATTGGAGAACGTAAACTTGGTGTTTTAGTTTCTGTAGAAAATGGTAGTGCAACTGCTTACTCAATAGGTAACCTTGAAGATAGAGGAACTATGTTTATTGAACCTGGTACAGAAGTATATGAAGGTATGATAATAGGTGAATGTAATCGTGATAATGACCTTGCAGTTAATGTTGTTAAAGGTAAACAACTTACTAATATGCGTGCTGCAGGAAGTGATCATACTGTGGTCTTAAAAAGACCTCGTCCTATAACATTAGAGTATGCACTTGATTATATTAATTCAGATGAACTTGTTGAAGTAACACCTAACTTTATTAGACTTAGAAAACGTATTTTAAATACAGAAGAAAGAAAAAAAGCAGATGCTAAAAAAAATAAATAGGCTTTATCATAGTCTATTTATTTTTCTTTTATATATCCGGCATCTTTTAAATGTTCCTCTATCTTTTCATTATCTACTGCACCATTTATTCTATTACTTGTTTCCTTTCCATCTTCAAAGAATAGGACAGTAGGTGTACCAGTTACACTTGTTGTTAATTCACTAAATTTTTCTCTTTCATCATCTGTCATATTATATAAATTAAGAGAGTATGCTGTTAAATCATTTGTTTTTAATACTGCTGTAAATCTAGGGCTAAATTCTTCACAATGACTACATCCTGTTTGGACAATTTCTAGAATAAAGCTTTCTTTATTATCTATTAAATCTTCTAACTTACTATAATCAATTTCAGTAATAGTATTAGTGCTGTTACCACATCCTGTTAAAAATACTATAAATATACCAATTAATAAAAATTTTATTTTCTTTTTCATCTTATCACTACTTTCCTAGAGTATTATATCAAGTTAAGATAAGAAAAACAAGTTTGTACTTTTCAAATTTCTAAATCTGGGCTATACTTATAATAGTAAAGGGGTGTGTAGCTTATGATATTAAGAAAACCATATGCTCTTTTAATACAATATTTTCAAAGAATTCATTTAGTTTTAATTTTGCTTAGTGCTTATATATTTTATAAAATGATGTCATTACGTAGTTTTGTGGCGGATTTTTTAAATACAGAGAGTTATAATGCTTATTATGAACCTATAAGTGATTATATTAATTTTGGGGTAATTATTAGTATAATTGCAGTTGTCATCATAAGTATAATTTTAGTAATTTTATTGCGTTATAAGAAAAAACCATGGAAAATTTATTTAATTCCTATTTTTGAGTATGTTTTTATGCTAGGAGTTTTAATATATGTTAGAAGTTATTTTCAAGGATATAACGAATTATCAACAATAACTTCAATTATGGCAGGACGAGATTTATTAAATATAGTTTTTTTGCCACAGTATATTGTCTTTATTATTTTTGGTGTTAGATTTCTAGGAATTGATTTAAAAAAATTTGGTTTTAAAGAAGATGAAGAATATTTAGATATTAAAGAAGAAGATAGAGAAGAATTTGAAGTTAATATAGAATTTGATAAAGATAAAATAACTAGAAATATAAAAAAATTCTTTAGAAATGTAAAATACGTTTATTTTGAACACCGTCTTATATGTAATACAATTATAATTATTTTATTTGTTTCTCTTACTGGTTATACATATTACTATTTTGGAGTTTTACATAGAACCTATAGAGAAGGTAATACATTTACTGCTAATTATTATAATATAACTGTTAATAATAGTTATTTGACTAATAGAGATAGTCACGGAGATGTTATTAGTGGTAATCAATATTATTTAGTTATTAATCTTACTGTTTTAAATAATTCATCAAAACGTGGTATTAATTTGGATCGTTTTAGAGTTATGAATAGAAGCGAAGAGTTTCATTATGCCACAAGACTATATGATAATTTTACTGATTTAGGTAGTCCTTATGATAATAGGGAATTAAATACAGGGGCTTCTACAACCTTTATTTTAGTATATAAAGTTTCTAAAGACCTTGATGTTAATAGATATGTACTTTATTATCCGGATGTTACTAATGGAATTTTACTTCGAAAAGTTAAGCTTAATGTTCAAGATGTTAGTCAATTGGGGACTAAAGAGGAAGTAAAAATAACTGAAGAATTAGCATTTCCTGATGATAATACTCTTACAGTAACTGATTACCAAATAGTTAATGAGACTACTTATAGTAGATATTCTTGTAATGATAGTGGTTGTGGTATAAGAGAATTACCTTTAAGTTCTAGCAACAAAATATTGGAAATTAGTTTTTCTTCTAATAACTTTACTGGTGAAAGTTTTGTTGACTTTTCTTCGATATATGCTAAAATTAGATATGAGGATAATAATGGAGAAACTCATAGTATTACTCCTAGTTCTTTAGTTAATAGTTATAATGGAAATTATGCATATTTTAGTTTGCCAAACGATGCTAATAATGATGGGGCAGTAGATTTGATTTTTACTTTTAGAAATGAGCAGTATATTTATAATTTAAATTAAAGGAGAGCTGGTTATGAAGAATAAAAAGAGAAGCATTGATAAGAAAAAAATAATTAAAATTATCGTTGCGGTTGCTGTAGTTGTGATTATTGTTTTGCTTGTTTGGTTTTTGTATCTTTATCCAAGAAGAGTTTTTAGGGAGAATGAAAGATTGCTTTCTGAAGCTGGAGAAAGATATTATGAAATAAATAGCACTCGCCTTCCAAAAGATGAAGGACGAGTTATTTCCGTTACTTTGGATACTTTGATTAAACAGGATTATTTAGATGGCTTGTACGAAGCTTATGGCAATAAATTATGTGATTTGAATGAATCAAATGTTAAAGCGGTTAATAGAGATGGAAAATATGAATATTATACATATTTAAAATGTGGTAGTTTTGAGTCAGATGTTGATCATGAGGGACCTGTTATTACACTTAATGGTGATACAGATATGACTGTTAGTAGGGGAGGAGAATTTACTGACCCTGGTATTAAAAGTGTTGTTGACAATGTAGATGGAGAAATGGATACTTCTTCTGTAACTGTTGATGGTGAAGTTGATACTTCTACAGTTGGTACTTATGAAATTACTTATACGGTAAGAGATAGTCTTGATAATAGAACTACTGTAACTAGAAAGGTTAATGTTGAAGAAAGATTATCAACAGTTGTAACTGAGAATACAGAAAATGGTTATTACGTAGGGCATGATGTTAATAATTATATAATGTTTAGTAATATGTTATTTAGAATAGTTAAAGTCAATGATGATAACTCTGTAGTTATTGTTAGTAATGATGCTCTTGCTAATGTTGATTATACAAATGATGGTAGGTTTGAAGATAGCTCATTGGATAAGTGGTTAAATGATTATTTCTATAATTTGTTAGAACCACGTTATCAAGACTTAATAAAATCTAGTACTTGGTGTGATGATATAATAGAAAATGGTAATACTGATACTACAGAGTGTACAAGAGAGACTGCCAAAAGACGAGTAGGTATTTTATCTTTACAAGATTATAATTTAAGTTATGATGGCTTTTCTAGTTATCTTGATAAAACTAACCTTAGTTGGTATTCTAATATGGCTAGTGATGATGCAGCTTGGGCTATTACGTCGGTGGCAGCTTATCCTGGTAGTTTGGTAGCATCAGATAAAACTAATTTATTGAATGTAGTACCTGCTGTTACATTAAAAGCAGATACAGCTGTGTTAGATGGTGATGGTACTTATACTAGTCCTTATATGGTACTTGAAGATACTAAAGGAAGAAGAAGTAGTAATCTTAATGAAAGAGAGATAGGCGAATATGTAGAATATTCAGGTTATACTTTTAGAATTAGCAATATTTTAGATGATGGTACTACAGAAGTTATTATGGATTCTGTATTAAGAAGTAATGATGAACAAGTTAATATTCGATATACTAATACACAAGAAAGAAAAGTTTATAATCCTAATCAAGAAGGAAATATTGGATATAAAATAAAAAATAATATGACAAGATATATAGATACAAATTTATTTGTTAGTAAAGATATAAGTGTTCCTATTTATGATGGAAGAATCACATATCAAGGGGAACATGATACAAAAAGTTATAATCTTTTGATTACAATTCCATCTACTTTTGATATATTTAGTGCTAGAGGTTCTGATGCTAATGATTCTGGTTATTGGTTAATAGATTCTTCTAGAGAAGCTAATACAAAAGCGGTTGTGAGATCTAGTGGTACACTTACTTATTCAGAAACTTCTGCAACAGATGATGTAACAGCTGGAGTAAAAATTAAAGCATATTTTAATAAAGATGTTATAATAGAAGGAGGAAGTGGTACTATAGACAATCCGTATACACTTATTAGTTAATTAGGAAAAGGAGTAATTTATGAAGTTAAAAAAGAAAACTTTAACAATTGCTGGTGTTATCATTATCTTTATTGTTGCTTGCTTATTACTTTTGTATCAAAATTTTGGTAAAACTAGTGATTTTACAATTATTGATGAAAGTGCTAAAATAAAAGAAGCTGAGAGTTATGGTGATGATGTAACTGGGTGGCTCAGGGTAGAAGGAACCAATATAGACCTTGCTTTAGTTGCTAGAAATAATGAAATGGATATTTCAAATACTGATTATGAATATGCTTGGACTAATTCTTATCCTGATCTTAATAGTAATCATTTTACCTATATATCGCACAATGTTAGAAATGTTTCTAGTAATCCTATTATAGGCGATGATACCATGACTTATTTTGAACAGTTAATGTCATTTATCTATCCTGATTTTATTAAAGAAAATCAGTTTATAGAGTTTACAAATCCTGATGGGGAGACATCTATCTATAGAATATTTGGAGTAACATTAATTGATGAACCACAAACTTCTTCTTATTATGATACATTTAATGATGAAGAGTTAGATGAATATATTAAGAAAGCTAAAGATGAGAGTATGTATGATATGGATGTTGATGTTAATTCTGATGATATGTTGTTGACTTTATATACATGTACTAGATTTTATGGATTTGGTAATGCCTATTCATTTAGAGTAGATGCTAGAGAATTACGGGAGGGTGAAAGTATGAGGTATTCTACGGTTGAAGTAAATAATAATTACAAAGAAATTGAAGAAAGAATGAAAGAAGGTGAGAGTAATGAAGAAGTCTAATTTATTAATAATACCATTAATATGTTTAGCAGCATTTCTTGGGGTTATGTTATCTAATACTGAAATGACTGAAGCTGCTAACAATGAAACTTGTTCTCCAGAAACTTTTAGGGATGACTATATAGCTAATATTGATGTTAACTATGATAATAACAATGTTACTATTACAAATAATTCTGGTCTTCATTTAAGTTATACTTTTTATGCAGATGGAGATACTGAAAATGTTGCGGCATCGGGAGATTTTGCTAATGGTTCTTCAGCAACTGTTGTAGTTGAAAGTGGAGGTTTCTTCTTATTCACTTTACAAGAAGATATGGAAGAACCTTGTATAGCTAGTGTTGGTAATGAAGTTGGTACAATGGAAGTTAGTGTAGATGGGCTTATTGATAATCCACTTTATTATGATTCTGTTTGTGTTAACTATCGTAATAGTTGGAGTGGAAATCAAACAATGCAAAACGCTGTTCCTTATTGTTTTTCTGCAAAAACTTATGAATCTTATTCAAGAGAAGAGGTTCAAGGTTGGATAGATACAGCGGAATCTTTATATGAAGCTATTAGTAGTTCTAATGGTGGAAATGATATTACAATTGATAGTTCTTATCAAGAAGTGGATGATGTTAAAAATACTGAAAAGTTAGTTTGTGATGCATTTAGTACTAATAATTACGAGACTATGCATAAGTATTATCATGTTGAAACAGAAACTGCGAACAACTGCGAAGTTACTTGTAAAGAGGAAATAGAAGTTAATTTTAGTGACCCAGTAGCAACACAGGCTGGTTTATGTTTTCAATATTTAATAGAGATTAAATCAAAAGTTGTTTGTGATGCTAGTTATAAAGCTGCTCCACCTACTAGAAAACAGGCATGTTATCGTTCACCAGTTTGTATAAATGGTGGTAGAGGATTCGATGCTGGTGGTCCTAGCGAAGAATTTGATTCTTGCGTATTAGATTGTGATGGTGGTGAATATACTCAAAGCTGTATAGATAGTTGTTATAGTGAAGTTTATGAGAAGTCTAGTAGTAGTAAAAAGGCAACTAAGACAAGTGATAATGATGTAACAACTAAAGAAGATATCAAAGAACTTAGTGGCCTATATTTGGCTGGTGATAGTTTTTATGAAGTGACTAAACTTGCAAATAGTTGTCCTGGTACTAGTAATGCACAAACACTATATAATTACATGCAAAACAATCCTAGTGGACATTATAGGGGTAATAAGTGGATTTCTGATTATGGTAGTAATAGTCAAAGTATTTGTGCTTTAGGTCCTTACTATTTTAGGAGTCTTGCACAAACGAGACAAACTATAGGAATGTATAATGGAACATATTCGTATAGTTCATTTAATAGATATTATAGACCTCATGGTAATGGTATTTTAATGGCTGTTCATAGAGATAATACTTGGTGTAATGATAGTTGTTCTTGGAAGGGAACTTGTGGTTCTAATACGGCATTAACTGAGGCTGTTGCACAAAAGGAATATAAAGAAGCAGTAGAAGAGTATAAAGCTAATAAGGAAGCTTGTGAACAAAGAGCTGCTACATGTACTAATGAAACTACAGACTATGAGATAGTTGTTGATAATGTAGATAATGATTCTGATACAGATGATGATGAAGAAACATTCTCATCTTCACAAAAATTAAATAGTACTACTGTTAATGGGGAATTCCCTGATATGGTTATATTAACTGATGGTAGTTGTGAAGATGGACAAGATGATCCATGGCATTATCATAATATAATTACTTTCCCAGGTACTTGGGTAAATAATAAGACGGGTCAAACTGTTCATTCTATGGAACCTGGACATGAAGATTTCTATACTTATGTTGGAAATGAATATTGTACTAAATTAAATTCTGTTCCTGTTAATACTGCTTGGTATAATTGGAAAGTTAATCAAAATGGGGATACTTCAATTTTAACTGATGATATTAGACAACAAATTGAAGATAACACAGAAATGAATATAAATGGTCATATCGAAAATTATGGATACTTTGGTTGGGACTTCGATGTTAGCTGTTTCTATGCTATTGATGAGCCAGAAACTCCAGATGATTGTACTCCAGATGATCCTGATTACCCAACTTGTGAAAGAGATGGATGTTCTGTAGATGATCCTAATTATCCAACTTGTACACCTCCTGGTGAAGGTGGGGATGAATCTCCTGTAAATGATTATGAATTTAGATCTGTATCTTTAGATAATCTTTTCCCTAATAGTGGTGTTACTAATAGTTCAAGTGATTTAAAAGATATTACAGCATCTAATTTGATAAATACAGTTGAAAGTATGCGTAATAATGACGCAACTTTAGTTGCAGAGACGACAAGGGATATAGGCTTTAACTGGACTTGTGCTGCAACTAACTTAGAAAATCCTGATTATATAGTTCAGCCTGTTACAGTTATGAATCGTATTCAAGCTTTAGGTGATAGTATATATGACGGAGAAGAATATTTAGATTATCATATTAGATTAACTCCTGAAACTATGAATAAAGTTAGAGCTTATAATGATAAATATGATAGTTATGCTCAACCTACTGGTGATGATAGCAGTGAAGTGTTAACTGCTGGTACTAATAAAACTTCAGGTATAACAGTTTATCGTAGTTATTTACTTCATAGAGTGCTTAACAGTAATGAATTACTTAAGAGTGGTCTTATAGGATGTAATAATGAAGATAATGGAACTTGTAATAATACAATTGATACAAGTACAAGTTGTTATAATGAATATATGGCACAATCTGCTGTATTGAAAGGGGCTAATTAATTATGAGTAAAGGTATGTTAATTGTTGGTATAATCCTTTTAGCTATTATTACTTTTGGGGTTGTAAATATTGTTCAAAATTATCAGACTGGTAATGAACTTGATTATTACTTATTAAGAGAGACAACCGAAGCGGCAATGACTGATGCAGTTGATGTTGGTTATTACCGCTTAAGCGGTTTGTTAAGAATAGATAAAGAGAAATTTGTTGAAAGTTTCGTTAGACGTTTTTCTGAAAATGTTTCTAATAGTCGTACTTATGATATTGGTTTTTATGATATTAATGAGACTCCACCTAAAGTTAGTGTTTTAGTTAAATCAGAAACTGCTGCTACTATAAATGGTGAATCATTAAGTTTATCTAATAAAGTTGATGTAATTTTAGAGTCTAGATATCATGAAAATAAATATGTAACTGATATGACTAGAGCAGGTGAGTTAGACTATAGCGAAGTTGATCAATAAAAGAATAAGGAGGATGTTTGATGAATAATTTAATTGTTGGAATTAAAAAGTTCTTTACAAATAAAAATACAGTTACGGTTGTTGGTGTTGTTCTTGCAATTATAGTTCTTTATGCTGGCTATAATATGCGTATTAATCAAGCTATTACCCCTGTTACTGTTCCTTATGCAGTAGAAGATATTGATGCTAGGACACAAATAACTGAAGATATGGTTAGTACTATGGAAATCCCACAGTCAATGGTAACTGATGATATTATTACTAATAGTGCTGATGTTATTGATATGTATACTAATGCTGATACACTTATTCCTGCAGGTAGTTTGTTCTATGAAAGATGTGTTGTTTCTCGTGATCAGTTACCTGATAGTATAATTCTTGATTATCCTAAGGGTTATGTTTTATATAATTTAGCGGTTGATATGGCTAGTACTTATAGTAACTCTATTTATCCAGATAATTATATTGATATTTATTTAAAAGTTCAGAATACTGAGAGTGCTGATGGTACTGTTGCGGATGATAGAATTATGGTTGGCAAATTGTTATCTAATGTTAAGGTTTTAGCAGTATTTGATAGTAATGGTAATAATGTTTTTGCTAATGTAGAAGAGCAGACAGCACCTTCACAAATTGTATTTGCAGTACCTGAAGAGTATCATATTTTACTTCGTAAAGCTGAATATTTAAGAGCTTATGAATCTGAAATAATTCCGGTTCCTACAGCTGAGTCTTTAGAGGATGAACCTGGTGATGTAGAATTATCTAGTGAAGATTTAAGAAACTTTATTAATAATGTTACAGCAATGACTGAAGAAGATTTATCTTATACACAACAATAGAAAGGGAGATGAATTTAAATGAACGATTCCATTTTTGATAAACTGGATTTTGGGCTTTTTGAACCATTAATTAAGGATGATGATATAACAGATATTTCTTATTGTAATCATGGACAAATTTGGATTCGTTCTTTAACTCAAGGTTCTAAAAGAGTAGAGATTGAGGGGCTAAATGATGCTTTTGTAGAAAAGTTAGCCTTTCAATGTTCTAATGTTATGGGAACGACGTTTAATAATGCGAAACCTTTTTTGGATGCAGAGTCTACTGAGTTACGTTTAAACTTTGTTCATGAATCTATTGCTACTAATGGAATAGCAGTTGTTATTCGTAAAACTCCTGCTAAAATTAGATTATCAAGAGAAAAATTACTAAGCGAAGATTACTTTACTGCTAATATTCATGATATTTTAATGAAGTGTGTTGAAGGTCATTGTAATATTATGGTAAGTGGTGAGACTGGTTCAGGTAAAACAGAATTTGTTAAATATTTAGCTAGTCATACTAAAGAGAATGAGAAAATTATTACAATTGAAGATACTTTGGAACTTCATCTTGATAAGATTTTTCCTCATCGTGATATTGTAGCGATGAAGACTAATAATGTGGCAAGTTACTCAGAAGTACTAGTTACTTGTATGCGTCAGAACCCTAAATGGATATTATTATCAGAGGTTCGTAGTGCCGAAGCTGTTACAGCTGTTCGTAATTCAATTTCTTCTGGACATAATATCTTATCTACTATCCATGCAGATAAGGCTAGTGCTATTCCTTATCGTATGTATTCACTTCTTGAAAGTGATATTGATGTAGATCAGTTCTTAAATACAATTTATCGTTATATTCAGTTGGGTGTTCATATTAAAGCTTATTATAGTAAAGAATATGGAAAGTTCCATCGTGAAGTTGATGAAGTGGTTGAGTTTTATGTTGACGATGATAATAAACCACAGTGTCATATTCTATATCAAAAAACTTTTGGTAAAGCACCTGTACAGAATATGCCTACAGAGCATTTGAAGGAATATTTGGAAAATCAAAATATTTTCATTGATAATCTCTTTACTAAAGGTGATTCGATGAATAATATTGATAGTGAAGTTAATAAAGTTATTTCTCCTAGTAGTGAACAGACTAGTGTTAATGTGATGGAATCTCCTAATTTTAATACTAATGTAAATAATGTTAGTGAAATAGGTCAAACTATTCAAAGTGGACAAGTTAATGCTCCATCACAACCTAAAGCTACATTTCCTACAGAGATAGTTTAAAGAGAGGAGGGGTTTTATGGTACTTTTTTTACTACTAATAATTGCTATAGTTGTTTTGTTATATAGAAATTATAAGGGGCAAAATGTTTCTAAATTTATTACTGATCAAGTTCAAGCTGTTTATGATAAGTTTGCACCATATTCTTATAAGATAGTAAGAGAGAAGACTAAACAATTAGGCCAAGAGTATACAGCAAGACAGTATTTAATTCAAATTTTAATTATGGGAGGTTTCGCTGGTATAGTTACTTATCTTTACTTCTATAATTTAGTTGTTTCTTTGATTTATATCGTTATAGCAGTTTCTTTTATTCCTTATTTATCTTTTTTGAGATGTAAAAGAGTGTATAGTGAGTTTATCTTTGAACAAATTCAAGTGTATACTACTAATACTATTATGGAATTTGCAACAACTCAAAGTTTTGTTAAATCTTTAGAGGGAGTTAGAGATTCTGGAATTTTGGAAGATCCTGTACTTTCGGATGTTAATCATATGATTGATATGGCATATGAAGAAGGAGCTATAGATGGGGCTTTAAAATATTTTAGTGATAAGTATCCATACTATATTGTTAAAAATATGCATCAATTATTCTTACAAATAACTAAAGAAGGTGCTCAAGATACAGGAGAGAGTTTAGAAAATATGCAGCTGGATATTGATACCCTTGTTGAGAGTGTATATCGTGATAGAATGGATAGAGCGACTTTTCATAAGAAATTTTTACAATATGGAATTATGTTATTTCTTTTAGTTATGTTAATTCAATATATGCTTGGAAGTGAAAGTTATGTTGAGTTAATTAAGAGTATTTGGGTTCAACTTGTTCTTCACTTTATTATTATTTTTAATAGTTACTTCTTGTTAAAAGGAGAAAAATATTATAATGAGAATGTGGGGGTTGAATAAATATGGAAATAGTATTAGTTGCTGTTATTATTTTAGGTATTTTAATTTATAATAGGACAATAGATAAGGATAAATTTATTAATGATAATAAAAGATATTTTGAAATATTAAGAGAAGATGATTATGATTTTTTAGTTTATGCTAGATATGGTGATACGGTATCTCCTAATGTATTGTTCCAAAAAAGAATAGCTTATGCTATTGTAGTTTTCTTTGTATTCATGTTTTTGTTTATAGATGACGTTAGTTTGATAAATGTAATACTTGCTTGCCTTGTAGCTGTGTTTGTATTTAAAATGCCATATATGCAATTAAAAAAATATTATAAAGCTCATTTGCATCAAATTGATATAATGTTGCCATACTATTTAAAGAGTTTGGAAATATTAATTCAACATTATACTGTTCCTGTGGCGATAGGTAAAAGTATTAATGATGCTCCTGATATTTTTAAACCAGGTCTTAGAGAAATGATTGAAAAAATTAATTCAGGAGATTCTAGTATTACACCTTATATGGATTTTGCTAATACTTATCCTGTAAGAGATTCAATGAGAATGATGAGACTTTTATATCGTCTTGGTCTTGGTGGTCAAGAGAAGAAGCAGGAAAGACTTTTGATGTTTTCTCGTACAGTCTCTAATTTGCAGGCAAAAGCTAGGGAAACTAAATATAAAGAGAGACTTGATCATATGGGAAATCAAACCATGATTATGCTTGTTGTTACAGGTGTTAGTGTTATGATTGTAATATTAGCGTCTATGTTGACAATGATTGCATAAAAAAAAAGTTACAAAACGATAATTATTTGATATAATTATTTTGTAAGATTTAGGAAAGGAGTGAATGCTACTGTGAAAGAAGCGACTGGAGAGTTAAACATGACTGTAGTTACCATTGTTTTGATTGGTGTTATTGCGGCTTTCTTTGCAATTTTCTGGCCTAATGTTATTCAACCTGCTATTGAAAATAGTTGGGAAAGCAATGTTGGTACTATTGACAATATAAATTAATATTAGTTTGAGGATGTGATTAATAATGAGAGATGCGATAGGTCAAGTATTTGCTTTACAAGTTATTTTAGCTTTTGTTTTATTGATTAATGGTTATATGGCGTATTCTGTTAATTATACTAGAGCATTTCGAGTTAAGAATCAGATTGTTAATATTATTGAACAGTATGAGGGACCTTATAATGATGAAGCAATTGCTAAGATTAATGTTATTATTGATCAGATGACTTATGAGGTTCCTCCACGCCTTACACAGGACTTCTTAGATGATTATGCTGATGAGGATGAAAAAAGTTGTCAAAATGGATGGTGTTATGTAGCGCATGATGTTTCTATTGATGATGCTGATGGTGAGAGAACTGGTAAGTATTATTCAGTAGTTACTTTTGTCAATATTAACATTCCTGTAATTAATAATATAGTTGGCTTAGGAGATTTCTTAAGAGTTGTAGGTGAAACTAGAACTATTTATGATTAGAAAAAGGAAGTGATAAAGTGAACGTTATTGTTGCTAATGAAGCAAAAGCGATGCTATCTACTTTAGATATAGATGTTATTAAAAGTGTAGACGGTGTGCATACAGCTGATGAAATTGTTGATATGTTCAAAAACTTCTTTTATGCAAGAATGATTTTAGATGTAACAGCAATTAAAGACTATGAGGATATTACTAATATTCAAAAAATATCTATTGGTCTTGATGCGGATAAAATCATTCTTTTACTTCCTAATAATGAAGCCTCTACTTCTAGTAGTTATTTATCGAAGATTATATCTATGGGTATTTATAACTTTACAACTACTGTAGATGGGATTAAATACTTTTTAGATCATCCTAATACTTATAAAGATGTTGCTCATATTCAGCAACTTAATGATTTGTCTAGTACTATTAATGATAAAGTAGTAGCTGGTTCTAGGATAATAGGTATTAAGAATGTTACTGATCATGCCGGAAGTACTACTTTAATATATATGTTGAAAAAAGAATTGGAGCAGACTTATGGTATGAGTGTTGTGGCTATTGAAGTTAATCGACATGATTTTCTATATTTTAATAGTCATAATATGATTTCTGTTGATGATGAACATTTGATGACAGAGATTGTTAAACATAAGGATGTTGCAATAATTTTAATAGATTTAAATGACTCTAGTAATGAAGGTGCATGTAATGATGTTTTATATTTGATTGAGCCTTCAAGTATTAGATTAAATAAATTAATGAGGAGAGATAGGCGAATATTTGAAGAATTAAAGGGGAGAAAAATAGTTCTTAATATGAGTTTGCTTTCTAATAGTGATATTATGGATTTTGAATATGAAGGAAAAACGAAAGTTTTTTATAATATACCACCACTTAATGATAGAGTAAAAAATCCTGTGCTTAGTGATTTTTTATCTAAAATAGGTCTTATTAATAAACCTAAAGAAAAAGAAGACGGTGGAAAAATATTTGGACTATTTAAAAGATAATAATTGACAAATTTTAATAATTTATATATTATTATTGTAGTAAAGGAGAATGATTATGAGTGGTTTAAATTTAATGAGTTTAGTACAGGTTTTGGACTCTACTGTTAATACTGAAGGCCCTTGTCGTGGATTTGGCTTTGTAGTTAGGATTATTAAGAATGGATTATTTCCTATTTTACAAATAGGTATTCCTATTATTTTAATAGTTCTTGGAACTTTAGATTTGGCGAAAGCGGTTATATCTTCTGATGATAAGGCTGTTAAAGAAGCACAATCTAAATTAATTAAGAGATGTATATATGCAATATTAGTGTTCTTTATTGTTACACTTATCAATTTGTTATTTACAATGGTAGGAAATATTGCAGGTGATTCTGCACCTGGATTACAAGATTGGAGTCAATGCTGGAGTAATCCTACTGATTAATAGTTATAATAAATAGCAATTAAATTGCTATTTATTTACTATAAGAAAGGTTTATATGACTTATTTTCAAATATTAGATGAAGTTGTTATTAACGTTGAAAGTAATTGCTATGGCTTTGATTTTATAATTAGAGTTATCAAAGAAGGAATATTTCCTATATTACAAATAGCAATTCCTATTATTTTATTAGTACTTTGTACTTTTGATTTAGGTAAAGCAGTCATAAATAGTGATGATAAAGAAAATAAGAAAATAATTAAGAGATTAATAAGAAGACTTGTTTATGCAATTTTAATATTCTTTTTTATTACAATTATTAACTTGATATTTACTATGATTGGTGATATTACAGAGAATGAGGATTTAATGCGATGGAGTCAGTGTTGGAATAATCCTGCAGATGAATAGAATAGCTTTAACAAAATAGCAATTGTGATTGCTATTTTTTATTGAATTTGATATATTTATATTATGTTAGAGGTGCTTAATATGAAGAAATCTTATTTTTTATTGTTTTTATTTGTATTTGCAATTTTTTTAATTTGTCCTCAAGAAGTAGAGGCAAAGACAGAGTGCGAATATGTTTTAGAGTATGAAGCGACAGATTCCGTAACAGGAGAGGACGTTGTTTTACCATATACTTTTATTTTGGAAACTGAGGATGATGATAGTAAGCTTACTAAAGTAACACTTTTAAAACAAAGTCTTGCACCAGTTGATGTAAAATTCGCTAATGGTAAAGGGCTTGATTTGAATGATGATGGAACTTGTCCTAACATTGTTGTTTATGATCAAGCGGTAATGGGTGGATATAAAATATATAAAACTATGAAGACATGTCGGGATGGATTATTTACTCTTAATGATAGATGTTATGAATTGACTGGAAGATTTAGGGATACTAGTTCTTCAGCATCTGATCAGACTGGAACCGGTAGTCAATATAGAGCGTCATTGTCAGATTCTAGTGATGATAGTTGTAGTTATATACATACATTTGAAGGATTTAATGGTAATGTTATTACTAATACTATAACAGTTGATAAAAAAGGAGATAATGATGCAGATGGTAGTTGTGACATTTATCTTGCTACTTCATGTAGACTTACTGTAGATGTTCCTGGTGATTTTTATGATAGTAATAACCAATTTTTTTGTCCAGCATATATTTATATAACTAGTGATGCAGGCGGAAGAGATGCTTCTGATTATAGATTAACATTATATGATACGGGTACTGAAAGTGATGAGGATAGATCTGGGCCGCAGAATGAGGAAGAAAACTGGCAAGAGTTAGGTGATCAGGTTACGCTTGATGATTTTAATACTACTATATATTGTGAAGATATATTTGGTCAGGAAGAAGGAGAACTTGGTTGGTTACTTAATTTGATTTTAGGGTATATTAGAGTAATTGGTCCTATTCTAGTAGTATTATTAAGTGCTATAGATTTTATAAAAGCAGTTGTTGGTACTGATGAGAAAGCTATGAAAGAGGCTCAATCTAAATTAGTAATTAGATTAATCTGTGCAGTAGGTTTATTCCTTGTACCTACGTTAGTTCAAGTATTATTATCATTTATTAATCAAACAGCTTGTTCATTATCATAGAGAAAAATATATATTATTAAATGTAAATATAATAGCAATAGCAATTGCTATTTTTTTTTTAAAATGATATACTTGTACTATGATGGGAGTGCTTAATATGAAAAAGTCTTATTTTTTGATTTTTGTATTTGTTATCATATTTATTTGTATCCCAAAAAATGTAATGGCTAAGGAAGAAGTAGGTACTTGTGTTTATAGTCTTGATACTGATACATTGTTGATGGATTTGGTAAGTGAATTAAATTTATCTGTAACTATCTATGATGATAAGAGTACAGGAGATAGAGAATTTACTGGTACTACTGCTGATGGAGACAGCTTTTACAGTCCGCTTCCTGTTAAACATAATAGAGGAGAAGTTTATTATTTATTAGAAGATTTGCAGCAAATTGAAATGCTTTATTCAGATGATTTATTTAAGAAGAATGGGGAATTCTATAAAGCATATGAAGAAGCTGGTGACTGTCCAACTATGCAATTTATATATGATTATAATACTAAGGAATTGTATATTTATGAAGGTAATTCTCAAGCATCATGGTCTGGAGCGGCTTCTATTAATGTAGATACTCATTTGCCTGGTAGTAATGCTACTACATATTGTACACTTCAAGCTGAGTTGGATAATGTTCCTAATAATCCGGTAATATTTACTACTATGGTAACTAATAATGGCACTAAACAATATCGTATTGAAATGAATGAAGGTTCATATGTGGCTAATCAAGATGATCCGGCTATAGTTGGTAATTATGTTTTCAGAGTAAGAGAAGCTGATTGGGAGATATATTGGAGTGAAGACTGTAATCCTGAAACCACGCCTATGGTTTTGAGTGCTAATGAATACCATGATTATTCTAATACTATAATAATTGAGACTACATATGATTGGATCGATAGAGAATGGGAAGAGATGGGTGAAGAGGTTGGTCTTGAAGATTTTAATAAGTCTATAAGTTGTGAAGATATATTTGGTCAAGAGGAAGGTTCTCTTGGTTGGCTACTTAATACAATATTAGGATATATTAAAGTAATTGGTCCTATTTTAGTAGTTTTATTAAGTGCTATAGATTTTATAAAAGCAGTTGTTGGTACTGATGAAAAAGCTATGAAAGAAGCCCAATCTAAATTAGTAATTAGATTAGTCTGTGCAGTAGGTTTATTCCTTGTACCTACGTTAATTCAAGTATTATTATCATTTATTAATCAGACGGTATGTGCACTATAATATAAAAGTATAATATATAGAAGGAAGTGATAGGGTGTGAATTTTTTTCAAGATGTAGGTTTTTTAAGTGATGCTCTTAGATTTATTTTTTGTGGGTTAGATAATTTAGGCTATTTCTTACTAGATGCTGTTTATGATATATTTTTCACGGTATCTAATGCTAATATTTTTCAGGGGACTGCAATTAATACATTCTATTCTAGAATACAACTCATTTTAGGTGTCTTTATGATATTTATGCTTTCTATAGCATTTTTACAAATGATTGTTAATCCTGATTTGGCTAAGGATAAACAAAAGGGTGCTGGTTCTTTAGTTAAGAGAATTGCGGTTTCTCTTGTTTTATTAACTTTAATTGTTCCTGTAACAATTGAAAATACTAATGGTAATCCATTGAATGAACAAATAAATAGTAATGGTATTTTATTTGGTTTTTTATATCAAATTCAAAATACTGTTATTCAAGATAACGTTTTAGGTAAGTTGGTTTTAGGTTCAAATAGTGAAGCGAGTAATGGTACAGAACTTAGTAATATAGCAGATGTTGGCTCACAAATGGCGGCGACAGTAGCTAAAGCTTTTATTAGGCCTGCTTTAGGTGATGTTGATGAGGATTCTGTAACTGATAATGATACATATGAAACTAATGTAGCTTGTCCAGATCAAGCAGCTCCATATTTTAATAGTAGAGTTACAGCTGGTTCACTTGTTAATCATGTTAATGATACTTGTGATTATAATGGTAATGAAATTTATGTTTTTGATTATGCCATTTTAGGTGGTTTGCTTTGTTCTATTATTATGGTATTAATTATTTTAGGATTTACTATTGATGTTGCTGTTAGAGCGGTTAAACTTGCTATTTTGAGACTTATTGCACCTATCCCTATTATTTCTTATATAAGTCCAGGACAAGAAAAAGATGGTGCTTTCAATAATTGGGTAAAAACTTTAACATCTACTTATATTAGTCTTTTTGTTAGATTAATAATTATTTATTTCGGAATTTATTTGATTATTATATTAACTGATTCTAATAATGATTTTTCATTATTACAAAGTAGTACAAGTGTATTTACATCATTCTTTGCAACAATCTTTATTATCATTGGTATCTTAATGTTTATGAAAGAAGCTCCTAAGTTTTTCCAAGATATGTTAGGGCTTAAAGGCGATGGTAAGTTATTTAGTGGAGTTGGAACTATTTTAGGTGCTGCTGCTTTAACGGGAGGGCTTGCTGGTTCTGTTGCTACTGGTGTTCGAGCTGGTTGGGCAGAAGGTGCTGAGCTTAGAGACAAGGCCCAAGGAAGGTTTGGAAAGCTAGGTAGAATAGGTGGGGGTATACTGACAGGTGCTGGTGCAGGTTTATCAGGCTTAACTAGTGGTATAGGTGGTGCTTTTGTTGGTACTAAAGCTCTTGCTACTTCTGATAAGAAAGTACCTAGTTCAGTAATCTCTGCTATGCAAAAGCGAAATGCAATGAGAGCTTCTCATTCAACTTTGCCAGGTCGTATTTCTAGTAGTGCAGCTGATATGTTTACAGGTTTATCTTTGGCAGAAAGAGATCAGCAACTTTTGGACTTGAATAAAGAAGCAGCTAGTCAAGCTAAAACTTTAAAAGGACTTGAAGAAGAAGAGGCATTGAAGTTCGGTGATTATGGTGAAATTACTTTGAGAGATGGTACTGTTGGTCAATTTAACTATAGTGATTTATCAGCAGCAATGCAAAGTAAGGATACAAATGGTGACTTTACGTATAATGGTAGAGATTATAATGTAAGTTTGTTTGGTAATAATGAGATGGAAGCTATTAAGAAAGCACAAACTATTAGATATACTCAAGGTCATGTTGCAGCTGGTGTTCAGGATGGAGATAGATATGTAAATAATGGTAAAATTAGATCTCAAAAAAGGCAAACAGATTATGCTTTCAGGCAAGCTGGTGGAAAAGCTGCAGAAACTTATGGCAATGGTGACTACAATAATCTTGGAAAAGCGATTGGTGCTGCTAACGAAATCGTTACTGATATGAGTACTAATATGAAAAATGTTAAACATCGTGCTAACCATAATGCTAATAAGAATAAATAAGGAGTGTGATAATAGATGGATAATTATTTAATACCTGCTAATACGAAGAGAGGTACATTAATACTTGGTTTGTTTAAGCCTTTTGATTTGATACTTCTTGGTACTGGTGTTCTTATTTCTTTGGTACTTTTGATGACATTTCCAATGGCTTCTACTTGGCAAGTGGTTCTTGTTCTTATTCCTGGGTTAACATGTGCTTTTCTTGTTATTCCTATACCTAATTATCATAATATTTTAACTATAATTATAGAATGTTATACTTTCTTTACTAATAGAAGAAGGTTTATATGGAAAGGTTGGTGTGTTAAAGATGTCAAAGACGTCCAAAAAAGGAGCAATTAGTCAATATACTGAAGATTGGTTACCAATATCTAGTATTCAGAATGGATTTATTATTTGTGATAATAAACAGAAAGTAACAGGTGTAAAAATTACACCCCGTAATATATTTATTCTTGATCAACAAGAACAAGATAATGTTTTGATTGGTCTTAAGAATTTCTATAATATGATTGATTTTGAGTTTTGGTTAGTTGTTGCTGATAGGCCTGTTGATATTTCTGTCTATATGTCACAGTTGCAACTTTTGTATAATGAAGCGACTTCTCCTGCTATTCGTAAACTTATTTTACAAGATATAGATAAAGGTAATATGTTTATGAATAATAATATCGTTGATACTGAATATTTCATTTTATTTAAAGATAGTAATGAAGATCTTTTACAAAAAAGAATTAGGCTTCTTATTAATGGTCTTGCTGGTTGTGGCTTAAATGCTTCACAAGTTAGTAATGATGATTTAAGAATAATTATGGAAAACTTCTTAAATGGAGGAGTTTCTACTGAGTTTGGGACGGTGATGCCTGTATGAGTATAAGTTTAAAAAGTCAATTGGCTCCTAAAGGTTTAGAATTTAATCCTGCTGATTTTGTTGTTAGTGATAAGTATGCAACAATACTTTCTGTTATATCTTATCCTAAATTTATTTCTCCAGGATATTTGTCAACCTTAACATCTATGAGTGGTATTAAAATAGTTATTAAACATATTCCTGTACCATTTAATACAATGTCTAAAATGATTAATAGACAAGTAGCAGATTTGAGAGAAAAATATCGTCAAGAGAAGGATCAAACTGCTAAAGAGAGAATTAGACAAGATGCTGAAAGTTTAGAGGCTTTTATTTCGATGCTTGCTTCAAGTCAGTCTCGTATCTTTGATTTTCAAATGCATATTATGATAAATGCTGATACTAAAGAAGATCTTGAATTAAAGAAAGTTAATGTTAAGAATTATTTAGATGCAATGGAACTTAGGGCTATTTCTCTTAGATTTGAACAAGAGAAAGTTTTAAAAAGTATTTTGCCAATATTTCCTAATCAGGATATAGAAGAGAGAATTGGTACACCAATACCTACTCCTACTATTGCAGCGATGTATCCATTTATTTTTGATAGTATTAAAGATCCTGGTCTTTCTGTTTTGCTTGGAGTTGATTTTTCTGGTGGTGTTATTTTGTTTAATCAATTTCTTTATCAAACTAGGAAAGAAAATAATAGGAATAATGCTAATATGATTATTCTTGGTACTTCTGGTTCAGGTAAGTCAACTGCTGCTAAACTTTTACTTAGGACTCATATTAGAAATGGGTGTCAGATAGTAGCGATTGACCCTGAAAATGAACTTGAAGAAATGACAAGAACTTTTGGTGGGGATGTCATTGATATTGGTAAAGGTGGAGAGTATGGCCTTATTAATCCATTAGAGGTTATTATCGATGCTGATGATGAAGAGATTAGTCAGGGCTTAGGTTATACGGTTTTGACTCGTACTTTACAATCTTTGAGGGCTTTTATGAAGTATTATGATCCATCTATTGGTGAAGATGTTCTTAATATGTTTAGTGAGATTGTTCAAGATACTTATAAACGTTTTGGAATAGATTTTAATACTGATTTTTCTAAGTTTACTTCAGCTGATTATCCAACTTTTTCAGATGTTTATGCTACTATTAGAGGTAGACTTATGTCCTTAACAGAGCAAACTCGTGAAAAGGATATTATTCAAGCTTTAGAGCTTAAGATTAGACCATTAGTTAAAGAATTGAAATTCTATTTTGATGGTAAAACTACTATAACTGCTAATAGTGATTTTATGGTATTTAATATTAAAGAATTTATGAATTCTGATACTAATATTAGAAATGCTTTGTTCTTTAATATTTTAAAATATGCTTGGGGATTATGTTTGGATCCTTCAGTTAATACTATTCTTATGGTAGATGAGGCACATGTATTACTTAGTAATAATAATGAACAAGGAGCTGATTTCCTTGCTCAAGTACAAAGACGTGCTCGTAAATATAATACTGGTACTATTATAATTACACAACAGCCTAGTGATTTTTCATCTCCTGCTATTATTACACAAGGTAAAGCTATTTTTGATAACTCATCATATTATCTTGTTATGGGACTTAGAAAACAAGCAGTAGAAGATTTATCATTGTTGATAGATTTAAATGAAAATGAAAAAGATAGTATTAAAAGATACTCTCAAGGTGAAGCTTTGTTTGTTTGTGGTAATAGAAGAATGAGAATAAATGTAGTAGTTACACCTGAAGAGTTAGAATCATTTGGAAGCGGTGGAGGATTTTAGTAATTATATTAATTAATACAGTAAGATGACGAAGCAGTGGTGATTATATGAGTAAAAATAAATTTTTCCTTCAGGTAAAACTTGTTACTATAGGTTTAATATTTTCTGTTTTTCTTGTAGGTTTTACCTGCTTTTTTAGAATAGATAAAACAGTAGATGATGAAGATTTTGTTTCTTATAGTAATGCTGCTGAAGAATATTATGATAGATTAGATGAAGTATATGATGAATATAGAGAAGAAGAACAAGATGTTTCAAAATTAATTATTACTTCTGCTTTTTCAGTTATGTCTTCGCATATTCAAGATTTTTCTTATGAAGATATGAGTAAACGTAGGATGCGTAAGGTTGCTGATATATTACTTGATAATGCTGATGAAGAAGGTGAGGCAATTACTTTTTCAGATGAGGCTGAAAATAAAATTAAAGAACAATTAGCAGATTATTTTAAAAGTATTGATTCTGATCTTTCTGATATAACTTGTCAGTCAATGGCTAGTGATGTTTTTAATTATGTTGAAGATTATTTAGAATTTACTCAAGGTGTAGAAAATGAAAGTACTTCTTCAACTAGTTGTGATGGTAATTCTTATTGGTGGCCTATTGGTAGTGCTGAGACAACTACAGAAAATGGTGTTACTTTTGCTAGTGGAGATCCTGTAGCTTCAGAAATAACTGCTTTTTTTGCTGGAAATGATGATGTTCATCAGGGTGACCATGGTGCGATTGATATTTCTAATGATAATGGTGTAGGTGGTACTAATATTATTGCTGCAAAAGATGGGGTTGTAATTTATCCTACTGATGATGCACAGACTCAGTATGCTGATAATGGTTCTCTTGGTAATGAAGATGGCGGAGGTCTTGGAAATTATGTTGTAATAGAGCACTCTGATGGTAATTATACATATTATGGACATATGTCTCAGGGCAGTATTACAGTTAGGGCAGGAGACTCTGTTAAACAAGGTCAGGTTATTGGTACAATGGGTAATTCTGGTAATTCTACAGGTGTACGTTTGCATTTTGAAGTAAGAAGTGGTGGTGATACACAAGCTAATAGAGTTGATCCATTAGATTATGTTAGTATTGATGACCCTCGTCCTAGTTGTGTTGATTTTTCTTTAGGGTCTACTTCTTTATCAAAACAAGAATTTATTTCTAAAATGGAATCATATTGTAGTAGTAGTGGTAATAGTGCTTTTTGTACTAATTTTTCAGATCATGCTGAAGAAGTTTATGATGTATCATTAGAATCAGGTGTTAATCCTGAACTTGTTGTTGTTACGGCTGGAACAGAACAAGGATGGGAAAAATGTGCAGGCTTATATAATTTTTGGGGAATTGGTATTCCAAATGGACAAAGTTGTAGTGCAGGTCCGCAACTTACGTCTTTAGCTGCTGGTATTCGTGAGTATGCCGATACTTTAGCAGAATATCAACCTGGTGGTAGTAATGCTAGCTTAATTGAAGAAAGAAATCAAGATAGGGAAGAGGCTGGGTGTGATCCTGCTGGTCATGGTCCTCCAGGAACGTTAGCAGGTATGCAATCTGCTTATTCTTGGTTAGGTACTTATCGTTATGATCCTGGTAGTTCCAGTTTAGGAGGATGTTATTATTTAAATATAATATATGGCTCTAATTATTGTGATACTGTTCCGACTGGTAATGATGTTCCTACTACTGTTTGTGAACAAAATGATTATACAGCTTGGCAATTGCAAGAAAAATTAGAACTTAGAAATACAATATTCGGGTTATAGGAGGCTAATTATGAATAAAACTACTAAAATTGAAGTAATAATTGCTATTTTTTTGATTGTTGTATTTGGTATTAGTCTTATATATACGAGAATTGTTGAAAGACAGGCAGAAGAGGAACAAATAGATACAACTGTGGTTGCTCTTGCTGATGTTAATCGTTTTTTTACTATTGATTCTTCTATTTCTAAATATTATTCTTATATCTATTCTAATGATAGTGATTCTCTTTTTAAAGTTTTAGATCAAGACTATGTTCAAAGAAATAATATTACATCTTCTAATATTTATAATTTTGTAGGAAGTTATGAATCTAATATGAAAAGTAGTTTAGAAGAAGCTTATCAAGTTAGTTCTTATAAAAATGTTTATAAATATTATGTTAAAGTAGCATTAAAATTAGAGACGTTATATACTTCAACGTTACAAGGATATGCTTATTATATAGTAACTATTGATGAGAATGATTTAACTTTTGCTATTGAACCTATTTCAGATATTATATATTTAAGTAAGATAGGGGAGAGTGATTCTTGATGGTTAGAAATGTTAAAATTATTGTATTTATAATATTTGTTTCTTTGCTACTCTTTTTAATCTTTCGTAATATCGGAAATGTGGAAGATGCAAATAGAAGTTTACCTAGTGAAGAAGAATTAAGAGAGTTTAATAATGTTCCATCTAAAAATTCTGCTAATAGTTATGAAGTTAAGGATATACCTGATAGGGAACTTGCAACCATATATTATAATCATTTTAAAGATTTGTTTGTTAATAATGAAGAAGAAGCTTATGCAAGAATTAGAAATAAAGATGATGTTTCACGAGAAGATTTTGAAGAGTTTAGGGCTGATTTGATAAATAACTATTATAGTAATAAAGTGTCTAGTTATAGAATTACAAATAGTGATGGGAGTTCTATTTATAGGATTGTAAATAGTAATGAAGAGACAATTACTTTTTATGTTGATGCTGTTTTTAAATATGAAGTAGAATTATTACTTTGATAATTTATTAATTTAACTTATAATAAAGTAAAGGTGGTGGTATAATGCCAGAAGAAGTAGAAAATTTGGAAGATGAAAATGATGTAAATGGGCTTGAAAATTCTTCTTCATCATCACCTCGAAATACTGATAGTAAAAATGGTAAAACTAATAAAGATAAATCAGAGAATAATATTATAGATTTTAATAAATATAAAAGTAGAAAAAAAAATAAATCTAAAATTGATTCTGATTCTCTTAGAAATAATTCTGGTACTGGGGTTAAATCATCTTTATCTAATAAAGGAAGCAGTGCTCTTAGTGGTTTGAAGAATAAAGCAGGTAATACAATGCTTAATAAAGTTGCTAATGCCCATCCTGCTTTAAAGGCACTTAGTACTATTAACAATGTTAAGAATGCTCTTGGTGGAAGAAATAATAATAATGCTAGTAATGGTGGACTTTTAGGGAGAAATCAAGATAATAATACTTCAAATTCTACATCTAGTAATAATGAAGAAAATAATAGTGGTGCTAATGCATCTACTACAGAGGAATCTAATGATAATAATGAAAAAAAATCTTTTAATCCTTTAGGGTCTCTCTTTAGTAATAGTCTTTCTGGTAAATTTAGTTTATTTGGGAAAATACCATTACCAGTAAAACTTGGTTTAATGTTTGGTGGGCCTTTTTTATCATTATTAGTTATATTAGTCCCTATTATTGCTATTTTAAGTTTCTTTAATGGACTTTTTGGTGCTGATACTGCTTTAGCTAGTAGTAGTGGAGTAAGCAGTATTGATTATGGAGATTATGAACTTGTTTCTGATGGTGATGAAATACTTAATGAAGCTTTAGATACATTTTTGGAAAGTCATGGTACTAGTCTAGAAGAATTTAATAACTTAATTGCTTCTAATGTCGAAGATTCTGGTTATGGTACTAGAGCTGGTGTTGTCGCTTCTGCTGTTACTTTAATTGCGGAACTAGGTAATAATTATAATGTTAAAATTCCTTATTTCTGGGGCGGAGGACATGGTACTGTTTCAGAAGGAGCTGAAGCTAATTGGGGAAGTGGTAGATGTTTTAAGGCTGCTAATGGTAATTTATATACTCTTTGTGGTCTTGATTGTTCTGGATTTGTTACTTGGGCTATTTATAATGGTGGTTTTAATATTTCTCCTTTAACAACAGGAGGTTTTCAAAATTTATCTGGTGCTGAACGTGTTGAGTTAGAAAATAGTGCTGTTTTGGAACCAGGTGACTTATTAGAGTCAAATAATCATGTAGTGTTAGTAATATCAGTAGAAGAATCTGGCTATATTTGTGCTGAAGCTTCTGGAAGAACAACTGGCGTGTTATTTACAAGTAGACCATTTGATATATCTGGTTATTGGGGTGTAAAGATGGATGGTTTTTATGATACACAGGCAAGGAGTTAGATTATGAAGATTAAATATTTTATTTTGATATTGATAATTTTTATGATGTGTGGTTGTACTGCGGAAGTTAATCTTGAAATAAGTGATAGTCAAGTTAGGGAAAGTGTTGATATTACTTTTTATCAAAATGCTATTTATTCTAAAGATATAATAAAGTCTTCATTTAGAAATTATATTCCTATATATGCAACTGATGTGATTGTTGATGCTGAAGAGGATAGACCATTTCCTAATATTAATTATTATGAAAAAAGTGAAACTGATTTAGGTAATGGATATAAATTTAATTATAAATATAATTTTAATATAGATAAATATGAAGATGCTAGAACAGTTAAAGATGGTTTTAGATCTTATGTTATTTCTCTTAATGAGAATAATCATACTATTTCAATAACGACTGATAATAATGGTTTATTATATTTTGATGATTATCCTGAATTAGAAGAAGTGAAAATAAATATTAGAACTAATTATAAAGTATTAGAAAATAATGCTGATAGTGTAAATGGTAATATTTATACTTGGGTATTTAATAAAGACAGTAATAAAAGTATTGATATGTTAATAGATACTTCTAATAGTAATAATAGTTTTGTAGTTATAGAAACTTTAAATAATGTATTTCCAATAGTTTGTATAGTAATAGTTGTTTTTGTTGTTTTTCTTTTGTTACTTTTAAAAAATAAAAAGAATAATAAAATATAATTAAATTTTTGTTTCCAAATTAAGAAAATATTGGTATAATAAGCGTAGGTTTTGAACCTTAGACGGAGGGGAATGTCATGAAGTTAAAATTTAGAGCTGATAAAGATGATGTAATGATTTTTGTCGTTTTTGCTATATTTTTACTTTATATAGTAGCGATAGGTATTGTTAATTTACATAGTTTTGCTACAGAGGGGTATTTTAGTGGTTTAAATCCGCTTCCTGCTTTTACTCCTAGATTTTTATGGATGACATTGCTTATTTATTTTGTTACTTTAATTGGAATGTTTGTTAGTGTTAAATCTTATTTCTTTGAAGTTGAAAAGGGTTTTGGTTTTTCAACTGAGAAAAAAGATAAAGGATATTCTAGATGGGCTAAAGATAAAGAGATGAAAGCAGAACTTACTATGGTTACTCCACAGCAGGAAACATCAAATGCTGCTGGTGTCCCTTTAATGCTTAATGAAAAAGAAGCTTGGGTTGATAATGGGGAGTACCATACTTTAGTTATTGGTTCTACTGGTTCTGGTAAAACTCAGACTGTTATTAAGCCTACTGTTAAATTACTTGCTAAAGCAGGAGAGTCTATGATTATTACTGACCCTAAAGGTGAGATATATGAATCTACTGCTAATATGCTTCGTGATAAAGGTTATGATGTACAAATTCTTAACTTTCGTGATCCTCAAAATGGTAGTAGTTGGAATCCTTTGTCACTTCCTTATAGAATGTATAAAAATGGTAATCAGGATAAAGCAATAGAGTTACTTGATGACCTTGCCTTAAATATTCTTTATGATGAATCTAGTAATAATAGTGATCCTTTCTGGGAAAAGAC
>CAMMWS010000005.1:0-52114 GCA_946500695.1 uncultured Mycoplasmatota bacterium
TCTATTTCCTTTAATTACAATAATTTTTTACTGAAATTTAGTTTTGAAATCAACTAAATATTTCTGATATAATTAATATAAAGAATTGGAGAGAGTTTTATGTTTGCAGTACTAAAGAAAAATAAAAAAGTTATTTTGTTTTTTATATTTTGTTATATCATGATATTTTGTTTTAATTTCTTTAAAAATGTAGACTTAGATTTATTATGGAACTATGGTTTTAGTAAAAACATTAGTGATGGTCTAATTATGTATAAAGACTTTAATATGGTAATAACTCCTTTATATCCTCTTTTAACAGGATTAATTATGAAAATATTTGGTACTAATATGATTATCTTTTATATTATAAATACATTTTATGCCATGTTAACTTTATTTATAGTATACAAACTAAATAAGAAACTAATTTTTCCTTTCTTTATATATTTTATATTTAATACAGCACCTGGCTACAATACTTTATCTGTTTTCTATGTGTTTTTACTTATTTATCTAGAAAAAAATAATAAAAGTGATTACTTAATAGGTCTTATAATAAGTCTAGCTTTTCTAACAAAATCAAGTATAGGTGTCTTTCTTGCCCTACCAACTTTATACTATATAAAGAAACCTAAAAAAATTCTAAAAAGAATTATTCCTTTTCTTATAACTAATTTAATTATAATTATTTATTTATATTTTAATAATGCTTTACATGACTATATAAATTATGCTTTTCTAGGACTATTAGATTTTCAAGGAGATAATGGAAATTTTAATCCTATAACTATTATAGTAATTTTAATGATTATATATCTTATAAGAGAATATTTAAAAATAAAAGACAAAGAACTTTTATACATATTAGCATTTCAAATAATGGCTTATCCTTTATTTAATATAAGTCATACTCTCCTAGCATTTACACCTGTAGTTTACTATCTATTAAAAAAATATCAAAAAATAAATAATTTAATAATTAAAACCGCTCCTATTTTTATTTTAATACCTATTATCTCTTTAATTATTAATTATAATATCTGTAAGCCAACATACGATAATAATCTCTTTAAATATCGTTATTTACAAAAAGAATATAGAAATGATATTGACGCTTTAGAAAATTATTTTAATGGAGAATATGATAATGTTTACTTCTTTATGATGGAAGCATATTTATATAAACTAACACTAAATATACCAATTACTAAATATGACCTAACTCTAAAAGGCAACTTAGGATACAATGGTGAAGAAGAAATGATTAATAAAATAAAGAACTTAGATGATGGCAGTATTATTGTTACTTCAGCTATTTTCCAAGAAAGCAAATCAAGTATTATTAAAACCCAAGCTAGTAGAAAGATTTATGATTATATAACTAAAAATTTAAGCCTTATCGGTCAATTTCATAAGTTTAGAGTGTATATCAAATGATGAATAGACAAAACAAGAAAAATATAGTATAATCTATATCGGTTAGTTCTTCGGGTTAAAAGAAAGGAGAAATAATGAATAAAAAGTCAAGTGAAACGAAGATAATTGTTTTAGGTGGCTTAGGAGAAGTAGGAAAAAACATGTATTGTGTAATGCATGAAGATGAAATAATTGTTATAGACGCGGGAGTATCATTTGCAGAAGGAGAACTTTTAGGTATAGATTACGTCCTTCCTGATTACTCATTTTTAAAAGACAATGAAGATAAAATTAAAGCTTTATTAATAACACATGGTCATGAAGATCATATTGGGGCTATCCCCTTCTTATTAAAAAGTGTTAACATTCCTGCTATCTATGCACCTAACCAAGCAAAAGAATTAATTAAATTAAAATTAGAAGACAGAAATATTAGATATGATAATTTATTTGTTTATGACGAAAATACAAAATTAAAATTTAAATATATGGAAGTAGAGTTTATTAGAACAACTCACTCAATTCCTGATTCCCATGGTATTTGTATAACTACTCCTAATGGTAGAATCGTAACAACAGGAGATTTTAAATTTGATTTAACCCCTATTGGACCAATGGCTGATCTTTATAAAATGGCCAAATTAGGTAATGAGGGTGTTGACTTATTAATAAGTGATAGTACTAATGCTCTAAATGAAGGAATGTCAATTAGTGAATCACGAGTTGATGATGCTCTAACTGATATTTTTGATAAATATAAATATAATCGTATTATAATCGCTACTTTCGCTTCCAATATTTATAGATTAAAGCATATATTTGAATCATGTTATCAACATAATAGAAAAATTTGTGTCTTTGGTCGCAGTATGGAAAATAATATTGATATATCTATTAAAGGTGGTTATATAGATCATAAAGAACTACTAGTAACACCTGAAGTAGCAAATACATTAAAACCTGGAGAAGTAACAATACTTTGTACTGGTTCTCAAGGAGAACCCCTAGCAGCTCTATCAAGAATTGCTGATGGAACTCATAAACAAATTAAATTAAGGCCTGATGATATTGTTATATTTTCATCAAGTGCTATTCCTGGTAATGCCCTAAGCATTCATAAAACTATTAATAAATTATACTTAAAAGGAGTTAAAGTATTTACTAACATGACTGTAAATAATCTCCACACATCAGGACATGCTAATCAGGAAGAATTAAAATTAATGATTAGATTATTAAAGCCAAAATATTTAATGCCATTCCATGGAGATTATAGAATGTTAAAAGAACATGCTAATCTAGGAATAGATTGTGGCATTCCTAAAGAAAATACTTTCATATTAAAAAATGGTGATAGTCTAATTCTAAAAGATCATAAAATAACAAAAGGAGAAAGTTATCCTAATAATGACATTTACGTAGATGGATCTAGAATTGGTGAAGTTGGTAGTGCTGTTATTCGTGATAGAAAGATAATGTCAAGTGATGGTATTTTAGTTGTAATTGCCAATATTGATTCTAAAGAGAGAGTATTATTAACAAAACCAAACATTACAACCAGAGGATTTGTTTTAGTAAATGAAAATGAAGAACTACTTAAAAAGATTGAAAGAGAAGCGACTAATGTTATTAATGAAAAATTAAAAGATAAAAAGTCATCTTTCACAGATATAAAGAATCAACTAAGTCTAGATTTAATACCATTTATTTTAAATCTAACTGGCAGAAGACCATTAATATTACCAATAATTTTAGATATTAAAAAATAATGTTTATTAATTTAAATAATAATCTAAGTATTAAAAGACTAGATATAAATGATAATAAAGATATTTGGCTAATTAATACTTTAGATCAAGATGAAAAAGTAGCAGGTAAAAATGGCTTTCTATATTCTATAAAAGAAAAAATACAAAAAGATTATCAACTAAATAGAAATAGTTTATATGGTAATCATTATGCAGTTTATCTTAAAAAAGAAGAACCTATTGGCTATTTAAAAATAACAAAAATATGTGAAGCAGATCAAAGTGTTTACTTAGATTATGCCCTAATCAAAGAAAAACGAGGTCATGGTTATATGGTAACTACTCTAATAGGTGTAAGCGATCTTATATTTGAAGATAAAGAAAATAATGTCGAAGAAATAATCTTAAAAATTGATTCTTTAAATAAGGAAAGCCAAAGAACTGCTGACTTAGCTGGTTTCAAAAAAGGTAGAAGAAAATTTGGTAGATATACTTATACCCTTACTAAAAGTTTGCATACGAAAAGAGTTCAAAATTAATTGAACTCTTTTTATTTAGCTTCTTCAACTGCCCTAGTTTCTCTAACTACAGTAATTTTAATTGTACCAGGATAATTTAAAGTAGACTCTATTTTTTCTTTTATATCACGAGCAACTCTATGTGCTTCTAAATCATCTATCTCATCAGGTTCTACTATAACTCTTAACTCTCTTCCAGCTTGCATTGCATAAGCTTTAGAAACACCATCTATATCATTAGCAACACTTTCAAGTTGTGTTAATCTTTTAACATAGTTTTCTAATGAGTCATTTCTTGCTCCTGGACGTGATGCTGATAAAGCATCTGCTACTGCAACCAAAGTAGATATTACAGAAGTTGACTCTGTATCACCATGATGAGATGCTATAGTATTAATTACTACATCATTTTCTCCATACTTTTTAGCAAGCTCTACACCAATAGTAACATGACTTCCTTCAAGTTCATGATCCACTGCTTTACCTATATCATGCAATAACCCTGCTCTTTTAGCAAGGGCAACATCTTCACCAATTTCACCTGCAAGTAAACCAGAAAGATGAGCAACTTCCAAAGAATGTTGTAAAGCATTTTGCCCATAACTAGTTCTAAAATGAAGTCTACCAATAATCTCTATCAATTCTGGAGCCAGCTTCGTAATACCAAGTTCAAATAAAGCATTATTACCATATTCTATAATTTTCTCTTTAGTTTCTTTACATACTTTATCATAAACTTCTTCTATTCTTGTAGGATGAATTCTTCCATCTTTAATTAGAGTTTCTAATGTTAATCTAGCCATTTCTCTTCTTAAAGGATCAAAACTAGATAAAACAACAGCTTCTGGAGTATCATCAATAATAAGATCTACTCCCGTAATAGCTTCGATAGTTCTAATATTTCTACCTTCTCTACCTATTAATCTACCCTTCATATCATCATTAGGTAAACTAACAACTGTAACAGTCTGATCACTTGCAATATCTGCTGCATACTTCTGCATAGAACTAACAATCATTTCTTGTGCTTTCTTATCAACAGTCATCTTTGCTTCATTTTCTTGCTCACTAATATAAATAGCGATTTCTCTACTCATAGATTCTTTAACATTTTTCATAATTAAATCATGAGCTTTCTCTTTACTATAGCCTGAAATTTCTTCAAGCAAATTAATTTGTTCTTTCTTTATTTCCTCCACTTTTGCTTCTTTTTCTTGAATTTCTTTTTGTCTTTGAATTATCTTTTCTTCTCTCTCATCCAAAGTAGCTTCTCTTTTTTGACACAATTCATCACGTTTATCTAAACTACTTTCTCTTTGTAATAGTTTATTTTCACTATCTTTAAGTTCTGATTTTTTCTCTTTAATATCTTTATCTGCTTCAAGTTTTAACTGATAACTTTTCTCTTTAGCTTCCATAACAGCATCACGTTTTATCTTATCAGCATTTTTCTCAGCATCCGCCAACATTTTATCTATCTTTTTAGAAGTTGTACCTTCTCTTAAATAAGCAACTAAAAAAGTTAATCCAAAACCACAAAAAAGTCCAAAAATTATAAGTAAAATGGAGAGTAACATTTCATCCATATTATACCTCCATTAGATATATACTTTAAATAAAAATCTAAACTATAATCTAATTCTATTGTAAGTTTTAAATTTAATGTTGTCAATGAATAATTTATTTATAACTTTTATTAGCAAAATAAAAGAATAAATGTTTAAATACAAACTTTTTTAAAATACTGCCAAATATCAAGTTAAAAATAATAAATACTATTGCTACCGGTATAACATAAGACAAAGGATAAAAAATATATCTAACAAAAAAATATGTCAAATCAATATCAAATTCATTAATTAAATAGTCAAACCATTTTAAAAATAAAACATTTATAGAAAAGGCATTAACTGAAATAAAAGCTAAAACTAAAAACCAAATTTTAGTAAATTTCATACTTTTATCAATTGTTTTTTGACAAAAACTATTTAATTGTGAAACTTCTACTAAAGAATTAGAAAATAATAATCTATATGTTAAAAACAAAATAAAAGGAAATTCAAAAGCATAAAAAATCAATAATATTATCAAAAGATAAATAATAAATGATAGATTTAGACTATAAATAAGAGGCGCCAAAGAACCACCATTAACAAAATAAGCGATTAACATAATAAGCAAATCTATCAAAATAATCTTTAAACTCAAAGAAAAGAGAACATTATTAAATTCACTCATTTTATCATTAATAGAAATAATATTAGCACTAACATTATTAGAAGAAAGTAATTCTGGATTATCTTTTATGGCAATATCACGTTCCTCTCTTAACTTTTTCTTATAATTATCCAAAAATACAATAATATCTTCATATAATTCAGAAGTAATTTTATTACTATTATTTAAGTTATCAATAATTTTCTTTGCATCATTAAACATTTTATCTAACTCTTCATCATTCTTATATAAAGTAGAAACATTATTTTTTTCTAATTTACTAGTCTTTATATCAATCGAAAAAGGAATATTTTCTTCTAAAACTTGCTTAATTACTTGATTCTTATTAGTCCTGTAAAATTCTAAAAAAGAAGTTTTAGCAAGATTAAATTGCTCTTTTCTAATATCTATCTCTTTTTTCTTTTCATCATCACTCATAACCAAGTTTTTTTCTAATGTATTAATACAATTTTCTAAATCGGTTTTACTAATTAAATAGTTTAACTCTAACTCTTTATACTTTTCAAACATAACCACTCACCTTAAATAAAGTATACAAAATATATAAGGGTAATGCAAGTATCTTATTTATATTTATCTTTTTTTATAAAATTTTATTAACAGGTGAAAAGAAAATGATTAAGGTAAATATTGAAGAACTATTAAAACAAAATAAGAGAAGTAAATACTGGTTATGTCAAAGAATGAATATAACATCTAGAAATTTAAATAGAATTATAAGAGGAGAAACCACCTCTATTAGTTTTAAGTACATAGAAGAAATATGTCTATTGTTAAACTGTACCCCAGGAGATTTACTTACCCTAGAAGAAAAAAAATAACACTTTAAAAGAAGCCATACGACTTCTTTTTATTGTTCATTATTTTTATCTAAACTAATTCCATAAAACTCTCTTACTTTTGCTTCTATTTCTTCTCTAAGTTCAGGTTTATCTTTAAGTAATAATTTAACATTCTCTTTACCTTGACCAAGTTTTTCTCCATTATAAGAATACCATGCCCCTGTCTTTTCTATAATCCCTGATTCACTACCTAAGTCAATAATTTCACCTTCACGAGAAATACCTTCACCATACATAATATCAACAACAGCAGTTTTAAAAGGTGGAGCAACTTTATTTTTTACAACCTTAACAGTCGTCTTATTACCCATAACTTTATCTCCTACTTTTAACTGTTCATTACGTCTAATATCAAGTCTAATTGTAGAATAAAATTTTAAAGCTCTACCACCTGGAGTAGTTTCAGGATTACCAAACATAACTCCAACTTTTTCTCTTAACTGGTTAATAAAAATAGCAATTGTATTAGTCTTATTAATAGTTCCAGATAGCTTACGCAACGCTTGTGACATAAGTCTAGCTTGTAATCCCACATGAGAGTCTCCCATCTCACCATCAATTTCTGCCTGTGGAACAAGTGCTGCCACAGAGTCAATTACAATAATATTAACTGCTTCACTTCTAACCAAAGCTTCACATATTTCAAGTGCCTGCTCACCAGTATCAGGTTGTGATAAGATTAACTCATTAGTATTAACACCTAATCTTTTAGCATAAACAGGATCAAGAGCATGTTCAGCATCTATAAAAGCAGCTCGTCCCCCAGTCTTCTGAACTTCTGCAATAGCTTGCAAAGCAAAAGTAGTTTTACCACTAGATTCAGGTCCATAAATTTCAATAATTCTTCCTTTAGGATAACCACCAATTCCAAGAGCAATATCAAGACTTAAACAACCACTAGAAACTACATCCATTTTCATATGAGGATTATCACCTAACCTCATAACAGCACCTTTACCAAATTGCTTTTCTATATCAGCTAATACCGCCTCTAAATTTTTATCTTTATTAACCTTATTAGTTACTTTACTCATAACTTCCTCCTTGCATTAATTAATCACAATACCATTTTATAAAGTTAAATTTAAAATGTCAAGCTTTTTTCGAACAAAAGTTTGCGATAATCCGGTAATCAAAATAAAAGTGCTTTCAATTTTCTAAATTGCTCTAACAAAAATTAAAATTTGCTATAAAAAAAGAACCAAAATTAATCTTCTTTCGGTCCTAAAATAAGCTTCTTATTAAGATTGAAATACTCTATCATTGAAACAATAGACATAATTGTTGCAAAATACACTAAAAAGTCTGCCACCCTAATATTCCAAAGTTCAAATGGTAAATTATAAAAGAATACCAAAACCAATCCCACCATCATTGAAGCTGTCTTAATCTTTCCAGACTTAATCGCTGCAACTACTTTACCTTTACTAGAAGCTTGCATTTTAATAGCATCAACAATAGTATCTCTAAATATAATAATTACTGGTATCGCTACAGGAATAAAACCCTTGTAAGCTAATATAATTAAAGCACTATTAACTAATACTTTATCAGCTATAGCATCTAACATTTTTCCTAAATCTGTAACTTGATTATTCTTTCTTGCTAAATGCCCATCTAAGAAATCAGTTAAACTTGCAATTATAAAGATAACTCCAGCAATTATATATTCTGTTTTTATAAAAATACCACCGATTTCAATCTGTGGAAAACTAAATCCTACAAGATAAAATGGAAAAATCAAAATTATAATCATTACAATAGTTAAAATAATTCTTAAAAAAGTTAATTTAGTAGGCGTATTCATAATAAACTTCTGATCCTTTCAATTCACTAGTAACAGCAGGTTCTCTATTTACTGTCTTAATAACTACTATTGATATAATAATAGCAAGTAAAAAAATGATTCCTGCTAATACAAAGGGTAATTTTTTTATTTTTCTTTTATATTCTTTTGTATAAGGGGACTGAATTCTTTTAGTTTTTTCTTGTTTTTCCTCTTCTTCTTTTTTCTTCTTTGCATTCATAATATCATCAAGGGAAATTTTCGAAGTATGTTCAAACAAAAAATCATTAAATTCATCCTGTATTTTAAGAGAAGAAAGCCCTAAATATTTAGCATATTCTTTAACTAACTCTCTCATATAATATACATCTTTAAAAGCTCTTACATTAGCACTTTCTATATTCTCAAGATAAGAAACATCAACATTTAAATCAGCAGCAGCCTCTTCTAAACTAACACCGTTACTTCGTCTTGTATCTTGAAGATAAAACCCTAGTTCTTTCATTTGTGTCACTATCTCTCCATTCATTAATAATTAATATTTAATAAGCCATGTTCTGTACCTATTTCTAGGTGGCAAGTATTTATCTACTATTACTAGTCCTTAAAAAGATTCATTTCTCTTTTTAAAGCTCCCCTACCATAATTTGGGTTTCTCACTCGTGGGGTTTACCGCGTTTCACTTTCTAGTTTCCTAAAAAATCGTCACTGTGGCACTTTATAAGTCTTTGCCATAGAAAATCCTTAGGTAAAAACTAAGCCGTTAGTATAGTAAAACCATACTACCTTAAGTTATTTTTTCCTTAAGCACGAACACTACAATCATCGCAGACTGTGCGAGCATGGACTTTCCTCTAGGACATTAATCCCAGCACTTGCCTAAAATATTAATCTTCTTTTCCGTAAACGTCTTTTTCAAGCTGACTAAGGCGCCTTAAAATATCAAGATTACTAACTTCGGCTGTATCAGTGTTCTTTCTAACAATTTCTACATTCATCTTAGCATTTCTTAAGTCTTGCTTTAAAGCCATAATTTCTCTTAATAATTCAGCTTTCTCTTTTTCTAAGCTATCAATAATTGTAAAAAATTGTTCATAATCACCAATAATAACATCAAGAAATTGATCAACTTCTTTAAGACGATACCCTCTTGTATCAATCTTAAAATCTTTTTCTAATATTTCTTGTGGTGTTAATGTAATTTTATTCTGATACATCTAAATCACCAATCCCTTTACACTCTTATTTTAGAAAATATCTCATGTTTTGTCAATCTTTTCTAAAATAACTTCTACTTCTGTTAACCTTAAAGCTTCTTTTACTTTACACCTAATATTTGAAAGTAATAAAATCACATCATTATTATTCATAAATATCACCACTAAAAGCATAATAACTTTTCTTAAAAGCATCAACAAATTCGACAAAAGAAGAATTTCTTTGACAATATAATTAATAGTAGTATAATAATAAGCAAATTTTGGGAGGAAAATATGAATTTAACAGAAGAATTAAAAAATAGTATAGAAGAATTTCTAGCAGATGAAGAAGTAATGAGTTTCTTTGAAATTAAAGGATATAAACCAATAATTGGAAATGATAATACTGTATATTTAAAAAATACAAAAAAGAAAACTTTGGAAATTATGGAAGTAAAAGATGATCCTAATAATAAAGGACGCATTAGATTTAAAGGAAGTACATGGGCTTTCAGTATCAATCGTAATAACAAAGGAAAATTCTACTTAGATCATTTATTAATTGGCAATGTTAAGGAAGAAGAGTTTGATTTTATATTTAGACATAAAAAAACTAAAAACGGTGATAACGTAATAGTAAAATTAATAGATCAAAATAAAATTAAACACATTTATATTATTAAAGATAATAGCATTATTATAAAAAGGATAAATAAAGCCCCTACTATAAAATATGAAAGACCTAATTTTGATTTTAAATCACAACTTGATATTGATACTGAAGATACAGTAGAAACTTTTATATTTTCAAGAAGTGAAATAGGCAATCCTATACTATTGAATACAAATAAAAATGAAGTTAATTTAACTTTAAGAGAATTTTTAATTTTAGAAGCAACATATCCATCTATAACAAATTATATTGCTAGAATAATTCCATTTATAAACAGCTGTATTAGCGAATGTAATAATGTAAGAAAACAAGATATTGAAGTAAAAGAATATGAAATAAGAAGAAAAATCGCAACAATAAATGATGAAAACGCTAGCTCGTTTGATCAAACACCTGCAACTGCTAGTGATGGACTTGAACCAGTAGAACCAACAAAAAAATACACACTAAAGTAGAAATGGAAGAAATAAGTTTCATTTAATTGAAGATAAATTTAAAAGACAATAATATTACATTTTAGAAATAACTATAGATATTTCTAATCATTTATAGTATAATTACTAATAGGTGATAAAGATGAATTATCCTACTGGGATAAAAAAAAGTCATAATCAAATCATCAATTATTCACATCGAGGAATGACTTTAGAAGATGATATTAATGAAACAAACAATTATTATAGAGATAAAGATCTTGCATATATATATAAAAAGCCTACACCTATAAAAGTTACAAAAGTTGATTTTAGAAAAGATAGAACCTCTACTATTAAAGAAGCATTCTATATGGAACCATCAACAACTGACTATAACGGTATATATAAAGGCTATTACATTGACTTTGAAGCTAAAGAAACAAAAAATAAAACTTCATTCCCATTAGCAAATATTCATAAACACCAGTTAAAGCATTTAGAAAATATTACAAAACACGGGGGAATCGGCTTTATAATTGCACGCTTTAGTGTACTTAATAAAACATATTTGTTAAAAGCAGAGGACCTTTTTTCTTTTACCAAAGATAATGATAGAAAATCAATTCCTCTAACTTTTTTTGAAAGTAAAGGTTATCTCATAAAAGAAAAATATCGTCCTAGACTTGACTACTTAAACGTAGTAGATGATTTTTTGGAGGTAAAAAATGGCTAAAACAAGAACTAATAAAAATAGAAGAGCTAAAAATACAAACAAAACAAGAAGTCCTAAAACAAAACAAGAAAAGAAACTATTCTTAATATTTGCGGTTATGTTTATCATTTTAATGATTGTAGGATATTTTATTCTAGGATTATTATTTACAGCTTTAATGGGAATAGGAATACTAATTATTGTAGGTATTGCTAAACTAGTAGATAGTGTTAAAAACAAACCTAAACAGAAAAAAATAGTTAATACAGTTTTAATTATTGTACTATCACTTGGTATATTAGTAATGCTAGCAGGTATTGTCTTTATGATTTATATTGCAATATCATCTAATCCTAAATTTGATGCTGAAAAACTAGATAGTAGTGAACCAACTATTTTATATGATGCAAATGGTGAAGAATTTGCCAAACTAGGTAGTGAAATGCGTGATAAAGTAACTTATGATGAATTACCAGAAGTACTAGTAGATGCTATAATCGCTACAGAAGATTCAAGATTCTTTCAACATAATGGTTTTGATGCCCCAAGATTTTTAAGAGCATCAATTGGTCAAGTATTTGGTAACTCTGATGCCGGTGGTGCTTCTACTCTATCAATGCAAGTTGTTAAAAATAGTTTAACATCTAGTATCGCTACAGGACTTGATGGAGTTATCAGAAAATTTCAAGACATTTATTTATCAATATTTAAACTAGAAAAAAATTATACAAAAGAACAAATTATAGAGTTTTATGTTAATAACCATAACTTAGGTGGTAATGTTTATGGTGTTAGTCAAGCTGCTAGAGTTTACTTTAATAAAGACGTACAAGATTTAAATTTAGCAGAAGCTAGTATTATAGCAGGAATGTTCCAAGCACCTAATGCCTATCGACCAGTAGAAGAAGAAAATTTGGAAGCTGTTACTAAAAGACGTGATACTGTTTTATATTTAATGGAACGTCATGGATATATTACTGAAGAAGAAAGAGACTTAGCTAGTTCGATTAGTGTTGAAAGTTTAGTTAACTACAATGCTGAAGCAGATACAAGTGGAAATAGTGAATATCAAGGATATATTGATACAGTTGTTGCAGAAGTACAAGAAAAAGTAGGAAAAAACCCATATACAACACCAATGAAAATATATACTAATCTAGATACTGAAAAACAAGATGGACTAAATAGAGTAATGAATGGAGAAAGTTACAGTTGGATTAATGATGTAATTCAAAGCGGAGTAGCTGTCCTAGATAGTGAAACAGGAAAAATACTAGCAATTGGTGCAGGTAGAAATAAAACTGGAGTTAATCAATTCAACTATGCTACAGATATGGTAAGACAACCTGGTTCAACCGCTAAACCATTATTTGATTATGGACCACTAATTGAATATAATAATGCTTCTACATTTGGATATAATGATGGTAATGATAATTACAAAATGTTTGTAGATGAACCTTACTCATATAGCACAGGTCAAGAAATAAATAACTGGGATGGTAAATTTATGGGTAATATGACAACAAGAAGAGCATTATCATTATCAAGAAATATTCCAGCATTAAAGGCATTCCAACAAGTAGATAATTCTAAAATATTAGAGTTCGTTCAAAAATTAGGTATAAAACCAGAAATAGATAACGGAAAAATACATGAAGCTCATGCTTTAGGAGCATTCGACGGTGTAAATCCTTTACAAATGGCTGCTGCATACTCTGCTTTCTCTAATGGAGGATATTACAATGAACCATACTCCGTTAATAAAATAATTATTACTAATACAGGTGAAGAATATACCCATGAAAGTGAAAAAACTAAAGCTATGGAAGATTCAACTGCATACATGATTACAAGTATATTAGATGACACTAGTATAACTGGTGGTGGTGCTATGGAGAATGTTGCTATGAAAACTGGTACTACTAACTTTGATGAAAACTACCGTAAAAAATTAGGTATGGCTGATGATGCAATTAGAGACTCTTGGGTTGTAGGATATACAACAAAAACAACAATAGCTATGTGGTATGGATATAAAGATACCAACGCTGAATCTGTTGCTCAAGGTTACTACTTTCACAACCTAGCTGGAACTGTTCAACGTGATAGATTATTTACAGCAATTGCTAATGAAGTCTTTGAAGAAGATAAAGAAGAATTTACAATGCCAGACAGTGTTGTTAGAGTACCTTTAGTATCAGGTAGCTCTACAGCAAAAATTGCTGGTACAGGTTATTCTGGTAGTATTCTTTATGAATACTTCAAAAAAGACCATGAACCAACAGGTAATGCTGAAACAAGTAATTTAGCAACACCTACAGGTTTAACTGCAACATATTCTAATGGTAGTGTTAAACTATCATGGAATGCTGTTAATCCAGGTAATACAGATTCATCTTATGGTGACTTTGGATATAATGTTTACTTTAATAATACACTACTAGGATTTACTACTAACACAAGTTATACTGTAAATAATCCAAGTAATCCTTATGGTACTTATAGAGTAGTTGCAACCTTCCAAAAATATGATGGCTTAAATAGTGATGCTGCTACTTACACCTTAGAAAAACAAAGTGCTAATCTAAGAATAACAGCAAGTACTATTAATGTACCGACATTTAATATCAGTGACATAACAAAATATGTAACCGTTTATAATGGCTCAACAGATGTAACGAGCGAAACAAGTAATTGGACATTATCAAGCATATCAGGGCCAGTTACAAGTACATCTGTCTCCACCCTAACAGAAGCTGGAACTTACACCTTAAGATATAGATTTACTTATGATGGAGAAACTAAAGAAACAGGAAGTATTACTGTTAATGTTACAGGAACCGGAGGAGATATAGTTGGTGGTGGTGGTACTCCAGAAACCCCTACTAATCCTGAATCTGGAACTTAAAAAGAAGCTAAATCACTAGCTTCTTTTTTTATATTTACAAATACTATTTAACTTACATTCATCACAATTAGGAGATATAGCTTTACAATGATACCTTCCAAATAAAACTAATTGTAAATGCCTTTTAGCCCAAACATCACGTTTAAATGCTCTTTTTAACTTTTCTTCTACTTCTCTTACATTATCTTTATCTTTAGCAAGTCCTAACCTTTTAGAAACTCTTTCTACATGAGTATCTACAGCAATAGCAGGTATATTATAAAACTCTCCTAAAAATACGTTGACAGTCTTTCTACCTACTCCAGGCATCGCTTCTAAATCTTTTCTTCTAATAGGTACCTTATTATCATAATCTGAAAATAAAATTCTTGCAATTTCTTTAACATAAGACGCTTTCTTTCTAAAAGATCCTAAAGGTCGTAATATACTTTCAATATCATAAATATCAGCATTCATTAATTTCTCTAAAGTATCATATTTCGAAAAAAGAAAAGGCGTAACACTATTAACTCTTTTATCAGTAGTTTGGGCACTAAGTACAATAGCAATTAAGAGTTCATAATCTTTACTATAATTAAGCTCACACTTAGGATCAGGAAATAACTCATCCAAATAATCTTCTATCATTACTACTTTATTCATCATCATCAAACCAATCATAATCAAAGACCTCTACTGGCTCTTTAACTTCTTTATTTTTACTATTTAAAAAATGCTTAACATCATCACTAGTTTTTATCCCCAATTTACTCCATTCATATAAAATTTTATCAATATATCTAATACTAGAAACACCATTTAATACTGCTTCCTTAACCGCCTCTATAATAACTCCATTATCAAAAGTAGTAGCCCAAGCTTTAATAAACTCTAATTCACTAGGATTAAGTGTTCTTCCAAATTCTTTTTCAATCATCGAAAAAATACCATCATCAATAGTCACTTCATTATCTTTAATAACTTCTTCACTAATAATAGAAGCCATCTTTTCATAAAACAAAGATATATCTACTTTTTCTTCTAAAGTACCCTTATCATTCTTAAAAGTATCAATAATAAGTAATTTTTTATCAGTAAGAGAAGAAATGAAACCTAAAATAGCTTTAATACTAATACCTAACTCTTCTTCCATACTTTTAGGATCAAAAACAAAAGTATTACCTTTATCTTTTAAATACATTAAAAATATAAACTCTTCTAAAGTAATATTTAATTTTTTGTATTCTTTAAAAAACAAAAGAGGTACAGTTATACTCTTATTTTCTAATAACTTAACTAGCTGCTTCTGCTTCATTACTATCCTCCTCACTAAGATTAATATTAGTATATAACATTCTAGCAAACTCTAGCAACTTACTTTTATCATTAATAACTTCTAAATTTAAAATAGCTTTCTCAATTTTTTTCCATAATTCACTTATTATAGGGCCATCATCTATTTGTAAATAATCTAACAAATCATAAGTATCAATTAAAATATCACTACGCTTATGAATAGGCATCTCATTATAAACATCCATTATCTGCTTCTTATCTATTCCTAACAACTCGCCTGCAACAGTACAAGGATATAAGTCATAATAATAAAGAGTTTCAAAAGAAAGAGGATTATTTTTTATAGAGCATCTTATATCCTTCATTAACTTTAATTCATTTCTTGTAAAAGGATAAATATCATCAACCTCTAAAACAGTCCATACTCCAATTACTTGACTACATGGTCTTACTTTATTTATATTAGTTAAATTCAAAACATCTATTAAACCTAGTTCCTTAATTAAGGAAAGCCCCTTTTCTATATTAGGACTACTAAAAACTTTATCTAACTCTTCTTTCTTTCTATTAATAGATAAATCCTTAAGTAAATATTTAGATTGCTTTATCGCTTCTTTTACTTCTAACGAAAGATCAAAATCTAAAGTTGTTGCAAATCTAATCGCTCTTAATATTCTAAGAGAATCTATTTTAAAAGAATCTAAAGGTGAAATAACTGTCTTTATTATTTTATTATCTATATCACTTTTAGCATTCAATAAATCAATTATCTTACCTGATTTATCCATACATATAGTATTAACAGTAAAATCCCTTCTCTTTATATCAACTTTCAAATCATCAACATAATTAACTACATCAGGATGTCTATTATCTAAATAACTTTCTTCACTTCTATAAGTAGTTATTTCAAATCTAATGCCATTTAAATATACAGTAACAGATCCATACAAAGCATTATCAAAGTTAGCACTAGGAAATATTTTAATTAAATCTTTAGGTCTAGCATTAGTAGTAATATCAACATCATTAGATTTTTTGCCCATCAAATAATCACGAACAAAACCTCCTACAATATAAGCTTCATAAGAGTTATCTTCAATTAATTTTAAAATATTTAAAGCTGTATTTAGCATTATTTATATCACCATATATATTTTATCATTTAATTAATTTTTTTAAAAGTAATCGCTACAACTCCCCACTCTTTTTGTTCATCTAATGTATAAAATCTGTCCATTTCTTTTAACCACTGATCTTTAGTATAATCAGCTTTATAAATTCTTTCCATCTCATAATTACATACCAATGATTCAAAAGTATCATAATAATCTAAAGCAATAACTTTCGCTCTAATCTCTTCATCTTCATTAGGCCTTTTAAGAAAGATTAAAGTATCACCAACTTTTAACCTTCTTCTTTTGGCATCATTTACTCTAACTTCAATATCCTTTTTTCCTTCTTTAACTATTTTAAATACATCATCATCTAAATGTACTATCATTTCCACAATAACATCCCCCACAATCCTAAAGATATAATATTAATAAGGTAAAACTTTAATTTTAAGGTTTTGTGTCTAAATAAAAGCATTCCAAATAAGGAACCTAAGGCACCACCTAATATACTAAATAAATATAGAAGTTTTTCACTAATCCTATAGTAATGTTTAACAGCTAGAAACTTATCTATTCCATAGAAAACAAAAGTAATAATATTAATAATAATTAAATAATTTAACATAAAGAAAAAAAGCCATCTCTGGCTTAATTCTTAATTTTAGTTTACTGCGTCTTTAAGAGCAGATCCTGCTTTAAATGAAACAGCATTTCTAGCTTCAATTTTAACAGTTTCACCAGTTCTAGGATTACGTCCTTCACGTGCAGCTCTTTTAGAAATACCAAATGTACCAAATCCAACTAATGTAATTTTATCTCCATTAGCTAAGGCTTCAGTAATAGCTTCAAAAGTTGCATCAATAGCACGAGTTGCATCAGCTTTAGTTAAACCAGCTTTTTCTGCAACAGCTTCAACTAATTCTACTTTTTTCATTTAATAAAACCTCCTATTAATTTAAGCATATCTTGCTTACATAATAAGAATAGCATGAAAGCCTTTCTAAATCAATGTTTTTTACCATTTTTTACACTTAATTATTTGGGATCTGTAACACTTGACCAATTGAAAGTAAATTAGATGTTAAATTATTTAAAGTTTTAATAGCATCCACCGTTGTATTATATCTATTAGCAATACTCCATAAACTATCACCTGAGGCCACTGTATATGTAATTGTATTATTATTAGAACCACCACTAGTAGGAATAATAAGTACTTGACCTATAGATAATAAGTTAGATGTCAAACTATTAGCATTTTTTAAATCATTAACAGTAACCCCAAATTTATTGGCAATACTCCAAAGACTATCTCCAGACTGAACTGTATATGTAGTAGGTACTGTTTCGCTACCTTCATTATCTTCTAAATCTTCATCCGCACTAATACCTGGTATTATCAAAGATTGCCCAACGCTCAATGTATCACTTGTAAGATCATTAGCATCTCTAATTTCTTGGACAGTAACACCAAAACGACTAGCAATATTCCATAGTGTGTCTCCACGTTCTACTGTATAGTAAAATACTGCTCCATTATTATCACTATCTTCATTACCATCACTTACACCAGGTATAGTTAATACTTGTCCTACACTTAAAACATCACTAGTTAAATTATTAGCATCTCTTAACTGTTGTACCGTTACCCCAAAACGATTAGCAATACTCCACAAACTATCACCACGTACTACTGTATAAGTAGTAGAAGGTCCTGTTCCATTATTACCTTCGTTACCATTACTAACACCTGGAATTATTAGTACCTGACCTATACTTAAAGTATCACTCGTAAGATTGTTAGCTTGTCTTAAAGCATTTACACTTATTCCATAGCGACTTGCTATACTCCATAAACTATCTCCTCTTTGCACAGTATAAGTAACATTACCACTAGGAGGAACATTTTCATTACCCTCATTATTTCCCGGTATTCTTAAGATTTGGCCAATACTTAAAGTATCACTTGTTAAGTTATTAGCATCTCTTAACGCTTGTACTGTTACTCCAAATCTCCTAGCAATACTATAAAGACTATCACCACTAACTACCGTATAAAAGTTAGCACCACTACCCTCAGGAGGAATATATGGAACTCCAGCATACTCTGCTATCGCTCTAACAACTGCTTCTACATAGTTTAATAAATCATTTTGTAATTTAACTCTATCATTCGCATTATCAATAAAACCATATTCAACTAACAAAGACTGCATAGGAGATGTTTCTCTAATAATATAATAATAATCTTTTGAAGGATCTTCAGGTAATCTTCTTTGATAATACTTACGCATAATTTGTCCTTCACTACCTATTTCTTCTAAAATAGACTGTGCTAAAGTAGAATTATTACGTAAAGCATAAATAACTTCAGCTCCTTCTCCACCTGGGGAAGGCGCTTGTGTGATTTAATTATTTATTTTTTGGTTTACCTTTTCTCCCATAGGGATTTCTATTTAAATTTTCATCAATATATTGATAAGAATAATCTGGTATGAATTGATTCTTAAAAATTATCGTAACAACTCTATTGTCATCTACTTCTATTTTATGTATTAATGATTTCAACAAATCTTTTGTTGGCTTTTTTAAGTTCAACAATTTTTTAATATTTTGAGTATAATCAGGAATCTTAGTGCTATTGTGCTTTCTTTTTAAAATTTCTGTTTCCACATTTAAAAGTTTATTTGAGATATCTTTTATTTTCTTTTCATATGGTTCTGATAAATTTCTAAACGTATCTACTGATATAGAGCCAGACAATCGATCTTGATATAAAACTTGAATTGCTAATGATAGTTTTTCTTTTTCTTTCTCTAACTCTGCTTTTCTTAATTCTAAATCGGTAGATTTGTTGTTAGTAAGTTTTATAATTTCTTCATTTAGTTCTTTAATATTGAGTTTATTAAATAAGTCTTTTAAACATATCTGTATGTTATTTATAAATTGTTCTTCGAAATACTCATATGGAAAAAAATGTGGTGTACAAAACCTTCTTCTTGGCTCTCTGGCATATCTATTACAATTCATACTCCAGTAATCATGATTTTTTCTATAAGTTATTCCAATTCTATTTCCACATTCTTTGCAGAAAACTAATCCTTCTAATAATCTTCTTTTTCTATTATTTATACTTTTAGCAGATCTATCGTGAGACTTTCTCATCTTCTCTACTAGCATAAATAAATCTTTACTTATTAATGGTTCATGGGTTCCTTCAACAGTTATCCAAAAATTCTCATCAAGAGTAATTTTCTTTTTGGATTTATAATTGATATTTGTTTGACAATGTTGAACCATATCGCCAGTATAAATTCTATTTTGTAAAATCTTTTTTATAGAGCTTATAGTCCACTTATCATTATTCTTTAATCTAGATGATTTTTGTAAGTTTTTATAAGCACTTGGAGTTTTTACTCCCATATCGGTTAGTCTTGTTGCTATATCACTTATCTTTACTCCTTCAGCTCTCCATTCAAAAATCATTTTTACGTATTTAGAAGTATTTTCATCTGGGATTAAATGTCCTTTATCGTCTGGGTCTCTTTTATACCCATAACACGGAGAACTTCCAATAAATTTTCCTTCTCTTCTTTTTGAATCCAATACGTTTCTAATCTTTAATGAGTTTTGTTTACTATAGTAATCATTAAATGCAATTATGAACATAGAAGAATCATTACTCGATTGATTCTTCATACTATCATAATTTTCTACTAATGAAATGAATCTAACTCTATTTTCTGGAAAGAATGTTTCTATATAATAGCCTGTCATAACATGATCTCTACCTAATCTTGATAAGTCTTTTACTACAACCATATTGATTTTCTTATTTTTAATATCTTCAACCATTTCTTTAAATGCTGGTCTATCAAAATTAGTTCCAGTAAATCCATCATCAACATATGCTTTATATAAATTGTAACCGTTTTTTTCTACATACTCTTTAAGTATTTCTTTTTGGTTAATAACACTCTCACTATCAGTATCATATTTTTTATCTCTATCTTCTTGGGAAAGTCTAATATAGATTCCTGCATTAAAACTTGTTTTAGCTAAATAATCGTAGTTCAATCTAATCCTCCTTATTAGCGATTCTTAGCTATATTTGAGACGCTTTCATCATATCACAAATAAAATAAAAATCAAGATCCATAATCAACCTTTTCTAAATCAAGATGAGATAATAAATATTCTAATATTAATTTTTTAAAGTATTCTTCGTTTGTTTCTTGCACAGGACACAACTCCTTACCATTAAAATTTATGTTAGAAATATTTTTGATATTCTTATCTAAATTCATTAAGTAACTCATTCATTTCTTTTAATTCTTCTTCTGATAGTGGTGTTGATTCACATCTTTTTCCATTCCATACCATAACGCCATCTGGATTAAATCTTATATATGGTGTTTTCTTACCTTCAATTAATTGTTCATATGATTTAGACACACCAATTACTGATATAAACATCTTGTAGTTTCTATTATTATCCACATAGGAATTGATATAACCTTTTATAAATATTTCATTATCCTTAACAAATATATCCTTATATATGTTATATAAATCCTCATAAATACTTAAACTAACATAAACAAAATTATACTTTGACTCACTATATTTTTTACATTTCATTGTGAATAATATATATCCACCTATGCCTTCTTTAATATTAACAATAATACCTGATAACAAAACTTGATTAATATTTTTATCTATCATTATCTAACATGATATTCTTATTATTTATATAATTATTATCATTACTATTATTGTTATTATTTTGTTGGCACATATAGTAAATATCTTCTCGGTTATTTATCATAGATGAAATATCTTTTTCATCCCATATATCATTGCACAAATACACTTTTCTTTTTGATTTATTTTCTGATTTCCAATTATACACGCATTTTATGAATCCAAATCTTTCTAACTTTTTTATATGCTTTGAAACAGTATCTTCTCTAATTCCATACATTGTCGCTAAAGCTTTATTAGTTATCCAAGAATAACCTTTATTTCTACATAAAGCTGTTATTCTTTCTGCAATAAGTTTCTCTTCACTTGTTAATTTTTTTGTTTTATAAATTTCTGCAGGGATTATTGCATAAATTAAAATATTTTCTTCTTTCACAATTCACCTCTTTCTTTGATATGAACTTAGGCCTTTGTTCAATAAAATTATCATCTATAAGAGCATATTTAACCATATCAAAAAAAGTTCAAGAATTATCCTGAACTTCTAAACTGAGTTTTCCTAATTTTTTCCTAGTTGTTTTCCTTATTTGATTTTATTGTTCTATCATTATTATCTGAAAATTCAAGTAATGATTGATACTTCAAAGCATTTTCAATATGTTTAAAACTATTATTTATAGCCTTAGCATCATCAACATTTAATAATAAATCCATTTTCAAATAAGCACTTTTTTTACATAATTGATATTTATTTTTATAAGTTAGCAATCGGTCAATTATTTCTTCATCGGATATCTTTTCATCATCAAAATATAAACATTTGATAATATACCTTTCTACTTCGCTTAATCTATTCCAAGAAGATTTAAAAGAATGTAATATTTCTTTGCAAGCAGTCAAATTTTTATCATAAAAAATTCTGTCTAAAGTAAATACTGTATTGTCATTTTTATCTAATCTAGGGTCATCACAAAAAACAATAAAATTCAAATTGTCATCAACTTTAAAATCTAACTGTTCATAGTACATTGACTGTGCTATTCTATTCATTACAATACAGTCTACTACATCTTCAAAATCACTTTTGCATTTTTTATAATCATATTTACTTAACAATCTTTCTGATAACATACCATCATAACTCAATAATGGTGCATTTATTTTGCCATCCTTTATTTCAACCATATTAACCTCCAAAAAAAGAGAGGCAAAGGCACTAAGCCCAAGACTCTCTTAAAAGCAAATTTAAATAAAAGTAATACATAATATTTCCCATATAATCGCCTCACAATAAGTTTAATGGTTCTTATTATATAGAAAATATTTTAAAAGTCAACATCAGTGGATATGAGATTATACTCTGGGTAAACGTAGCAAGTTATCGTATCCATATTCATTTGGCTCAGATTTAACATATTTTTCGTTATTAGAGCTCAACTGCTTTACTAATTTTGGATAAGGATAAATATTTACTGCTATAGCCGATGGATAAATTGTTAAGTAGTCATAGTAAAATGCTTTACTTTTCCATCCAAATCCAGAAACATAAATTTCATCTATTTCAGTTAGATCATTTGAATCGCTTTTTCCTTGCTTCATTTTTATTTTTTCAGCATATTTCATTTTAATTCCTCCTATATTTTATTTTTTCTTTTTTGGTGCACGTTGTGATAAAGCACTTCCGGCAACAGACTTTGTTTTTTTTGAAGTTCTTCCATCTCTTAACAAATCTGACGCTTTAGAAGCTATTGTTGGACTTGTTTTACGTTGTTTTGTCATTTTAATCCTCCTCTACTTTAGACATCAATTGACAAAACTATATAATATAGTATAAAATATAGGTGACGTTAGTCAATTGAAGCCAAACTTCTATGCTGTTTGGTTCGCAATAAATAAAACTGCTTGGCCGTGGTTTTATTTTTTTTCGCTCAATTGAATTCTTGCAACTTCTTTTGAAACTCCATATTTATTAGAAATTATATCAATACAACTATTTTTTGATATTCCTTCTATAGGGCAAAGAAATTCGCTCGCAAATATATTTGCTTGCCATTCAGGGTCATAATAAATTGGAAAATTTTCATTAGAACGAGCCATTGCAATGTTGTTAGAATGTAGAAAAATGTGTCCGATTTCATGTGAAATAGTAAATCTGTCTCTTCCAATACCGTTCGCAGCTCTATCATAAACATCTTCACGAATTTTTATTGTTTTTTCAATAGGGTTATATTCTGCATACTTATCTATCATATCTTTTTTTTCAACAATAATTAATGTTATATCAAATATAGGACAAAGTACAAATTCTAATAAACGAATCACATCAATTTTTTCATTTATGCCTATTTGAAGTATCTCCCGTATTCGTAGAGCTACCAATCTAATAGATATTTTACTTCTAGGATGCGCCTTCATTACTTTTCTCCTTCCATAATTTCAATTATCTTTTTAAATTTTTCAGGAGTAATACTATTTTCTTGACATTTTCTAGCAAAGGAAATAAGCATTTGCTTTGATTTGTAATCATCTGAATCAATAACATCATTAAATTGTAAATCTTGACTTTTAATAATATTAAATAATTTCTCTTTTTTATCTTCTGTAAGATGATATAAATTCGAAATTCTATCGTACCATTCATCAGGTATTTTCCTTTTACCATTTTCTACTGCTGATAAGTAAGATGAAGATACATTTAACAATCCTGCCATATCTTTTAATATTTGATTATTATCAATTCTTAATTTCTTACAAAAAACTGCAAATTCACTTAGTTTTTCCATTTTTACCTCTCCTAACAATTTAATAATACCACCTATTATATTTCTTGTCAACTCTTTTGAGGAATAAATTTACAAATTTGTAAATTTATTCTTAATTAAAAAGTCATTAAAGTTCTTCTTCAATGACTTTTTCTATTTCTTTACCTATGCGTTCAATGACACCAACCACTAGCGCATTTCCCATCATAAAATACCTTTTTTTATCAGACATACCTGTATTAGTCCAATCATCTGGAAATCCATTTATTCTTTCACATTCTTTTGGAGTCAGTAATCTTAATTTTTTTGTTTTAAAATCTTCTATGACATGAGTTGTTCTACTAACACCACTTTCGCTAGTTAACATTGTTCTAGCTGGAGCGTCTAAATTATCTGGAAATGGCATAGCTCCTTCGCTGTATGTATAAGGTTCTCCATTAGGTTTAACTCTCGGTATCCTTTTTCCACCTTTTAAATAAGCAAATTTTTCTATTTGAGGTTCTGATAAAAAGTATTTATCATCTACTTGTTCTTCCTCCCTAATATTTCTTAAAGGATAAACTAAATTATAATCTGCTTTTGTCTTTACAGAATAAATACCACCATTAATCATTACTCCAGTATTATAAAATTCAGATTTAAACTTATCACTAACTTCCAATAAATCTTTATATTCAGAGATATCATTTTTTACTATTTTTTCATAACCATCTTTAATTGGAAATTGTTTAGCAAATATACCTTTTTCAAAACAAATATCTCTTTCGCTAACCTTTTGCATTTTTTTATAATAATTTGTTGATTTATGATAAGCAAATATATAAGTTCTTCTTCTTTTTTGAGGTAGCCCATATTCACCAGCATTAATTACTCTCCATTGAACATCATAACCATTTTCATAGAAACTTCTTAAAATCATACCAAAGTCTCTTCCTCTTTGTTTTGCTGGAGATAACAATAATCTATCAACGTTTTCTAATAAAACAAATGGAGGTTGTTTGATTGCTAAAGTCTGTTCAATAGCCCACCATAAAACACCTTTTTTTCCTTCAATACCTTTACTAGTAGAAAGTGTTTGTGCTACGGAGTAATCTTGACACGGGAACCCTCCTACTAACAATGTGTGGTCAGGAATTTCATGTTTATCTACTTCAAAAATATCTACATTGCTTACATGGTCAGAACCAAATCTTTTAGAATAGCAATCATAAGCTTCCTGCGATTTTGTAGCAGGCTCCCATTGATTAGCCCATAAACATTTCCAATTTCCTTTTTCTACTACTTTATCATTTTTAAGTTCAACGTGATTTAATCCGCATCTAAATCCACCAACTCCAGCAAATAATTCAACTAATGTTTTTTCCATGAATCATAACCTCCTATGTTGTTAAAAATACCTACTTATATTATAATAAAAGCAAGTGAAAAGATCAACCCTTCCTAGATAATATTATAAAATAATTATTAGGAAAGATCAACCTTTTATATAATAATATTTTAAACTAAATCTTAATTAAAAACAAGATCGAAAGGAGAGTTTTTTATGAAAAAAGGAAGATTATATACCCGAGAAGAAATTGAAGTAATATCAAAATCAGCTATTGGTAAATCATTAAATGATTTAATAAAAACCGAAGTAATTACTATTGAAGATAAAGATGCAAACAAAGGCGGATTAGGACAATTAATTGAGAAGTATTTGTTTGGAATGGAAAACAATAGTGATTCTGAACCAGATTTTATGCCAGCAGGTATTGAATTAAAAGTTACACCATATAGAAAACTAAAAAATGGAAAATTGTCTGCAAAAGAAAGACTTGTTCTTAATATTATAGATTTTGAAAATGAATATAAAAATGAGTTTAGAAGTAGTCACTTTTGGTTTAAAAATAATAAAATACAACTTCTTTGGTATTTATGGGAACCAGGAAAAGATAAAAAAGACTATAAAATAACTCATGAAAAATTATTAGAATTAGCATTAAATGAAGACTTAAATCAGATTGAAAAAGATTGGAATACAATAATCAATAAAATAAAAGAAGGTAAAGCACATGAAATTTCAGAAGCTGATACAATGTATTTAGGTGCTTGTACAAAAGGAGCTAATTCTTTATCAGTAAGAAAACAACCATTTAATGATATTCCTGCTATGCAAAGAGCTTTTTGTTTTAAAGTTTCTTATATGACTCAATTGGTTAGAAAATTTATAGGGAATTATTCTGATGTTGAAAAAGTATTAAAAGATACACAATTTTCGTTTGAAGAATATGTTAACAATGTTATTAACAAATACAAGGGAAAATCACAAAAAGAATTAATGAAAGAATTAAATATAGATTCAAATGCTAAAAATATAAATAGTTTATTAATTAATAAAATGTTCAATGTAAGAAGTAATTTAGCAGAAACTGAAGAATTTCAAAAAGCCAACATTATTCCTAAAACAATTAGAATTGAAGAAAATGGAAGAATAAAAGAATCAATTTCTTTTCCAGCATTTAAATACACAGATATAATTAATCAAAGTTGGGAAACATGTGATTTAAGAGAAGAATTAGAAACAACAAAATATATGTTTTTTGTATTTAAAAAAGTTAATGAAGAATATATTTTTAAGGGAATAAAACTTTGGAATATGCCAGAGCTTGATATAGAAACAAGTGTTATGGAAATGTGGAAAGCAACTTATAATACCATTAAAAGTGGCAATATAGTTAAATCAATAACTAACGGAAAAAGAAAAACAAACTTTGTTGGACTTAGCAACAATGAAGTATGCCATGTAAGGCCTCATGGTAGAGATGCAAAAGATGTTTATCCATTACCAGTAAAAGACAAATTAACTGGTACTGATAATTATACAAAACATTGCTTTTGGATAAATAATACTTACATGAGAAAAGTATTAGAAGAATTCAATAATTAATATTTAAGTCGATACAATATGTATCGGCTTTTTTAAAGGGTTTGGGATTTTCCCATATAAAAAGGATTTGTGCTATACAAATCCATTGCTTGCTAATATTATTTTATTTAAACATCTTCGATTTTTTCAAGCGAATAATACTTTCTATCATCAAATTCTTTTAATTCAAAAGTTTGAAAGTAGGAATTTCCATCTACATCTTCATACACAATGTTAAACCATTTAGGAATATAATCATTATCATGATCATATTCACTGTCAAAAATTTCTATAATTTTTTTCTTGAATTTTTTTAGATCTGGCGAATCAGGGTAAGCAACATAGACTTCCGTTTTTTGATTTGGTTTTAATATTTCTATAATATAATTATCAAACACAATAACATTTTTAATTGGATAATTTCCAACATTTTCAAAGGAAATTTCCACATTTTGATGCTTTGGATTTGAACTTGTACTACTTAAACTGATTGATTGAGCCGTTCCTTTTATTTGGTGATTAACTGATTCAATTTTTATATTAAAAATAGGTTGAATTTCTCTTTTTCTTCTTTCCAATTCTTTCTTATTATCATAATCAAAATAAAACTTTGTTTGTAAAAATGCTAATAAACTTACGATAATAGTTCCAGCAAAAGATATATATCCTCCAGAAAATGAAAGCCAATCTTTTCTACTTAATCCTACCCCAGCACTTATAATACTTTCTCTTGAAAAAACCAAATATACTATAATATATATGATAATCAACAAAACTATTGTAATAATAAAACAAATTAAATACTTAAAACAGTTTTTTCTATCCATAATAACACCACATTTCAACATATTTATATAAATTATACTCCCATTTTTTGATGGTAGCAATTTATTATAACATTTACTAGTTAAATAGTCATTTCAATTAATTGTACATAAATATATTCTTATTTATTTACCAGATACAAATTAAAAAGTCTCAAATATGCCTTAAATCGCTCTGTAAACCAACTTCGCTCAAGGGCTGTTTGCCACCTGGGAAATTCAGTTGCCATTATTAAATAATTTTTTAAATATGTACACTTTCTAATGCTTTCTTAATAGTTTCTTCTCGTTCTATTTTTTGTTTTATCTCATTTTCTTTTTTTTGTTTCTCATAAGCTCTTCGTTTTTTCACTTCAATTGGATAATGTTGATTTGCATTATTTACCCACGATTTAAAATAATTTATTATTGTTTGTAAATCGTTTAAATAACTGGGTGGAATATTTACCATTGCAATTTCATTTTGAAACCTAAATCTTTCTGGACCATAGCCTAACAACGAACCATAACTACCTTTTGTCATACATTCTATCCATTCTTGATTTACTTTTTTGTCTAAATATAAAAACAATATATTTAAAGTATCATCATACTTAAAGTTAATTAATTTCGGAGGTTCTAAAATTAGTATATCCTTTTCTTCACTTTCTTCTATCTTTATTTCTTTAAGTTTTTTTATTTCTTCCTCTTTTTCATATACTTTTATTGCAGACACAATATTAAACTCTATGTCTTCTATAGAATCAAACCTATCATTAGGATTCTGTTTTGTCATTTTATCAATTATATTATCTAAAAATTTATATTTATCATTAATATCAGCAATTTTTTTATATGAACTACCAAATATTACTTTTTTAGTGAACATTTCATTAAAAATAAGTCCTAATGCATATATATCCGCTTTATGAGTAATTTTACTATGCTTATCCCTTTGTTCCGGAGCAGCATATTGGAAATTTGCTAATTTACTTCCTAACTGTGTTTCAACCTTTGTAAGTAAATCATCTTCAGAAAAATGGGCAATACCAAAATCAGTAATTATAGGAACATCTTCATCATTTAATAACACATTTTCTGGTTTAAGATCTCTATGTATTACACCTCGATTATGAAAAAATTTTACACCGTTTAATATACTCATGAACATTTTAATTATTTCATCTGGCGTATGTTCTTCGTTAATAAAATCTCTCAACGTTTTACAGTATAGTGGCATAATATAAAAAAGTTGAGTTTTATCCTCTGTAATTCCATTATCGATAATTTTTATTATATTTTCATGATTTGTTTTAATGCAAAAATTCATTTCATTTTTAAATCTTTTAATTTTTTCTTTCGATAAAGTTTTAGCCAATAATTTTAATGCAAATATTTCACCATCAGAATTTTGAATTTTATAAACTTCTGAGTTCCCACCATTTGCTATATGTTCTATTACTTTATATTCATCTAAATAATTTCCATATAATTTTGTACCTTTTCGCACAATATCAACTCCTTTGCAAATATAGTTAATATTATACTATAAATTTTTATTTTTCCCAATTCTTCCATAGGGATTTCTTATTAAATTTTTGTTCTCATATTTAAATGAAACAACTGGTACAATATCGTATTTAAAATATATAGTAATGTTTCTATCTTTATCAATAATTATTTTATCTATTAATGTATCTATTAATTCTTTTTTAGGTTTATTTAAATTCAATAATTTCTTTATCTTTTTAGTGTAGTCTGGTAAAACATTGACCTTATTTTTTATTTTATATTTTTTTATGTTTTCATTACCTATCAAATCATTTATTTCTTTTAATTTAGTTTCAGACTCCTTAGCCAGTTCTTTATAAGTTTCAGCAGATATTACTCCATCACATCTATCATTATATAAAGTTGTAATTCTCTTAGTTATTTTTTCTTTTTCTATTTCCAAATTTTTGATAACATTGTCTATGTTATTAGTTTCCTTATAGACATTTTTAACAACTTCGTCATTTAATTGTTTCAAATCCAATTCTTTCATTAATTTAGAAACAGATTTGTTGATTTGTTCTAACACTTGTTCTTCTAAATAGTTATATGGATAAAAATGTGAATAGCATCTACCTCTAACTGGATCTCTTGAATATCTATTACAATTAACTGACCAATAATCTTGTTTTTTCCTATAAAGTACGGTAAGTCTATTTCCACATTCCTTACAAAACAACTTACCTTCTAGTAACCGTTTTTCTCTACCAGTTTTAATTTCATAGTTTCTTGTATTTCTTTTTCTTAAATTATTAACATAATCAAAAGTGTCTTTATCAACTAATGGTTCATGAGTATTTTCTACCACTATCCATAATTTTTCATCTAATGTTATTTTCTTTTTGGATTTATAACTTACTTTAGTTTGGGTATGTTGAACTAAATCTCCTGTATAAATTCTATTAATTAAAATCTTTTTTACTGTGGAAATATTCCAATTATCTCTATCAATTAATCTAGATGAATAATTAGTCTTTTTATAACCACTAGGCGTAACTACATGTAATTTATTAAGTCTATTAGCTATTTCAGTAGGTCCAATACCATCTGCTCGCCATTTAAATATCTTTTTAACAATTGGAGCTGTTTCTGGATTAGGAATTAAGTGTCCTTTATCTTTTGGATCTCTCATATATCCATAGCATGGAAGACTTCCTACAAATTTACCACTTTTTCTTTTTTCATTTAAAACATTTCTAATTTTAATAGAATTTTGTTTACTATAATAATCATTACAAGCAATTATAAATGTTGATGAATCATTACTAGCTTGATTTTTAAAACTATCAAAAGATTCTAATATAGAAATAAATCTTATGTTATTCTCTGGAAAAAATGTTTCAATATAGTAACCAGTCATAACATGATCACGACCAAGTCTTGATAAATCTTTTACTATTACACAATTAATTTTTTTATTATTAATATCTTCTAACAAACTTTTAAATCCAGGTCTTTCAAAATCAGTTCCAGAAAATCCATCATCAACATATTCTTTAACTAAATTAAAATTATTATTTTTAACATAATTTCTTAATAATTCTTTTTGATTTATTACACTTTCACTATCAGATTCATATTTTTTGTCCTTATCTTCTTGAGATAATCTTATATAGATTCCAACATTAAAATCTAATCCATTTAAGTAAGTATTATTCATTCATTCCTCCAATCCTCTTACTTAATTGGGTATTTAGACAAATGAATGATAACATCATTGATGAATAATTGCAAATCATTTATTATTATTTACTCCTTCTTCTTTCATTATCTCTTCGATTAAGTACTTCAAAATAAGATCTTTAAATGAAATTTTATTCAAATAGGCTCCTTCCATATTTAAACCACCTATTTAAATTTATGTTTAAAATTATTTTTTTATCATGCATATATCAACTTCCTTTCTCTTTTTAAATATATAAAATAATTTTATATTTAATATATAATATTAATATTTTTTATATTCTATTTATTATATTATTATGGATATAAAGATCCATTGAATGTAAAATATACATCCAATTAATTAGAACAATTCTTCTAAACTAACGGATGTATATTTATCTTTGTTAATATAAATTTTTCTTTGAAATTTATGTTTATATTCCATAGTTATATAATTATTATCTGATAATTCTTTTAATAGTTTAGTTATTCTTCTAGATCCTACCCCTATTAAATTACCTAAGTAACTATTATCAGCATAGCAATAGCCTTCTTTATATGTAAGTAATAATAGTCTAGCGTATAACAATTTACCACTATGTCCTATATTCTTATCATCAGCTAAAAACATTGGAATTTTTAAATATTTGTTAAAATTCATTTATCAGTCTCCTTTCTTAATTCTTTAGTATTAATTTTTAACATTTCTAAATAACCCATTTCCAATAATTGAGTCATCATTTTAGAAATAGATATTTGGTAGAAATCTGCCATTAATTTAATTCTATCAAATAATTCAATTGGTAAATATAATTTAAATATTCTCATAACATTCCTCCTATCTTTATTTAAATTAAACAACAAAAAAGACTTACATTTTATAAGCCTAATTACACAAAATAGCAAACAAAATCCCTCTAAAGGAGAAAATCTCCTTTAATATGTTTAAACTATAACATATGTTTTTTTCCCCTTTTCATATCTCATTTTAGTTCTTTGAAATATGTTATAGTTTAAACTGTATTCATCTTATATTTCTATAAGATAGGTTCTAACATAAGCCTTATATCTTACTGAGCCTCTTATAACTAACGTCCTTTGACTCTTTAGTTAAGTGTTACTGTGTACATTCCGTTTGAGTATTCTTGATATATTAGATAATTTAACTCTTCTAATATCTTAAGACTTTTTCTTAAACCTTTGTTTTTGATGTTAACTACTTGCTGTATCTCTCCTACATTTATATCTGTTATTATTCTTCCGAATCCCTTGGTGTAAATGTAAGAGTAGATATATTTGGTCTCTTTTGGAATATTTTTATTCTTCCAAATCTCTTTTGGTACTTCTAGATACCTCATTCTCATCTACTCTATCTGCCTCCTTTCTTTTGATGTAAAACTCATCAATTGCAATTACTATACTATTGTATTTTGAGTTTGTCAATACCTTTTATGTATTTTGTTGACTTTTACATCGCATTATGATATTATTAACTTGTATTTGAAAGAGGTGCATTTTTATGCGTAAAAACAATACAACTGAATTAGGAGAATTAATTAAAAATAAAAGAGAAGAATTGGGTATTTCACAAAGAGCTCTTGCTCGTGAAGTTAATATGGACTGTGCCGAAGTTTCGCGAATTGAGGCTGGCAAAAGACAAAAACCTAATATTTTATATTTAAAAGGAATATCTGAAACACTTAATATTAGTTTAGTAGAATTAATGAAACTTGCTGGATATAGTGATGTAGAAATAAATTGGGGTACTGATTTTTCAAATAAAAGATCAACTACTGATTATCAAAAACAAATTGAAAGTTATGAAAAATTTTATTTTGATGTGTTAGAAGATATAGAAATTAGAAGAAAAAGTGCATTTGAATGCAAAGGCATATTTGCTGATATTATAGATAGAATTGATAACCCTGGATATTACTCATCAGAAATAACTTTAAAAGATATTTCAGAAAAACTAAAAGAAGCCTCAAGGATAATAAATAAAAATATGGAAAAATTTGATAAAGATAAATTACCTAAAAACTTATTTTAATAACTATCCTACTTTATCTGATTTTTTTATGCAAAAACTACATTCTTAAATAAGCAGGATAAGAAGATGGCGCCACAAAGTAAAAAAATCCTTATAAAATAAGGAAACTTAGTGGTGCCATTCTTATTTCGCACTTACGAAATTCATCCTACTTTGTAGGTTGATATAAAGGAGCATTAATAGGTTTATCATTATTTTATAGGAAAATTAATATCTTATATATCATCCTACTTTTGAAAAATATCGAGAAATAGTAGGATAGTCAAGTTTGTTGCAGAAATTTGCACGCAAAAAGTCCAAGTTATTAAACTTAGATAAAGATTAAAAAATGAAATAATATAGACATAGTTCTTACGAGCTTATTATTTTACTACATTTGACCACTTTTCTACACCATATCAATTAAATATTAAAAATTACTTTTTATTTCATTATATTTAACATTTTATTCTTTTTTACTGAATTTTTTACACTTTAATTTCTTTTTTTTAACAAAATCTATAAAATATTTAATTTTATTTTTTTATTATAGATACCGGTATTTTGATACATTTTAAATTATGTTTGAGAAGTTTTTGGATTAATTTTGCAAGAATGAAAATGAATGCCACTATTACTTAATACTTATTTATAAATGTTTAATCATATATTATCAACATCTTCTTATGATTTTAAATAATTTATTTATAACTTTGACGATTCTTCGAAAAATAATTTTTATGAAACTAACTAAATTTTATTATAAATTTGAGGAAATAAACATAATTATGATATAATACATATTGAGGTGATTACATTGAAATTAACAAGTGAAATAAGCAACACTATTATTTCTGAATTAGAAAATGCGGATGGCTTTGAAGAAGTAGTTAATATTTTAAAACAATATTCTAAATATGAGCTAAATGGTGCTCATCTCGGAAGAGCATTTGAAAAAATGTTTATTAGAGATGAAGGATTTAGTCCAAGTATTCCAATGGAAGAATTAGAAAAATACCATCATTCATTTCATACAACTAATGGTGGGGATTGGTGTCGTTCTAACCAAAGCTATTTAGGAAAAAAATATAATATAGAAAGAGAAAAGCGAGGAATAAGAATTTTTGCGGTAAAAGCTGATGGATATAATAAACAAACAAAGATAAATCAAAGTATTAGAGCAGACATTTTAAAAAATATTCAAACAAAAAGATGTGTAATATTAGATATTAGTACAAACATAGAATGTGATCACAAAGACGGTATGAAGGACGATTGGAGATTAAATGATAAAAGTTATCAAAAAATCGAAGATTTTCAACCTTTGTCCAAAACGGCAAATGATGCTAAAAGACAACATTGCAAAAAATGTGTAGAAACTGGAAAAAGATATGATGCAAAAAAACTTGGTTATAAGGAATCATATATTTTAGGTAGTGAAACTTCCAAAACCTGTATAGGATGTTATTGGTATGACCCAAAAAAATTTAATGAAAAAATTTCAGAAAATTTTAATAAACAAGCATAAAAAAAGTAATTCAAAGTCGAATTACTTTTTTTCATCTATCATTTTTTCAACAGCTAAGCCAATTGCTTTTCCTAAATAACAAGGAACAGCATTACCTATTTGGGTTAATTGCCATTTTTTTGATCCTTGAAATACAAAATCATCCGGAAAAGACTGTAATCTTGCCATTTCTCTCGCCGTAAGTACTCTAGGTAACTTGGGATGAATATTTACTCCACCATGATTTTCTTTAACAGTACATGATGGTTTATCCCATGGACACTTTTTCCAAGAATCTGAATAATTTTTATATAGGCTTTCTCCTTCTTTAACCTTAGATAACTTTTTCTGCATTTCCAAAGAATGTTTAGTCGGAACATGATTAAATAAAGGATCAGGCTTTTTCTTAATTAGATCAGATATTGCTTGCTTTGTAGTGATATATTCTTCAGGTTTTAAAATTGGCATAGGATGATAATTAGTTGCACCAATTCTATTACCAATAAATATAACTCTTTTTCTTGTTTGAGGAGTACAATAATCTGCCGCATTTAAAACAGTAACATTAATCTTATATCCAATCTTTTCGAAATCATTAATAATCTTTTCTTCAACTTTGCCTCCAAGCATAGATCTTAATCCAGGAACATTTTCCATAACCACTACTTTTGGTTTAAGATGATTAACTATCTCTAACATATCTAAATATAGTGTATTCCTCTTATCAGTAACAATTCTATTTCCTGCCATACTAAATCCTTGACATGGGAATCCTCCAACTATTACGTCAACATTTTTACCCTCTACACTTTTATATAATTGATTCTTAATATTTTTTTCTCTAATATCTCTTGTTTCTACATTTTCTTCAAAACCTTTTTTATCGACAAAATTATATTTATATGTGGCAACAGCTTGTTCCATAATTTCAACACTCCCTATCGGAGTATATCCAGCCATAACTAACCCACAAGATAAACCGCCAGCGCCAGAAAATAAATCAATGAAGTTTAATCCATTTCTTTCTTCTACATTTTTCCAACCATCTCTGGACCATTCTTTTGATATGTCAATATAGTTAATTTTTTTCGAATCAATATTAACATAATCTACGTTATCAAAAATAGATTCCTTACAAATTCCTTTTATATAATTATCATACCAAGTTTCAAAATCAGATTGTTCTATCCTATATTTATTATTTATTTTAGTTGCCTTCAAATTTCCTTCGGCAATTTGTCTTCTAATTGTCTTAATACTTTTATTGGTTCTTTTAGATATTTCTTCTATCGTTAATATTTTCATCTTTACTCTCCTGTCCATTATACATGATGATTATACATGCTATGTGGACAAATGTCAATAGTTTAGATTAAAAAAAGCAATGATTTTATCATTGCCTAACTATTTTATTTATAAATACTAACTATACATTGTTCTCTGATAAAACAATAATATTAACTTAAAATAAATTTTATTTTACTCCATATTATTTAATTCTAGATTACAAATATCTATAATATATTGTGGTACAGTATCAAACTCTCTAGGATTCAATTGAAATAAGTAATCATTTTCAATATGAAAAGTTTCATTTACAAACTTTCTAATAACATCATTTTTATGATTTTCATTAAATATCACTCTATATATTTGCAATTTTTCATAATTACTAGTGCTATTTTCATATAATATTTTTAATAATTTATTATCAATTGTTTTATTATATTCTGTTTGATAATCAAAATCATCAATATATTCTTTTATTTTATTAGTTGCTTCCTCAATTTCTTCTAAATTCATTTCACGCTCTTCTGTTCCATTTTTGTACAAAGGTATTTCTCTTTTATGAAATATATTTGACAATAATTGCCATGCTATAGAATTTGGTTCCTTTAATTCCAATAATCTTCTTAAATAAATTAGTTTATTTAAAGTATCATCACTGTTTTTTATGTTTTCTTCTGCAATTTGTACAAATGATTTAATATCATATTTATTAATCTCTTGCTCTTTTAATTTCCCTGATACATTACTTAAAAATTTAGCATTTGGTTTAGGGCTAAACTTATGTTGTAAATTATATATTATATCAATAACACTACTAAATTCGTGTGTAAATAATACAACAGTTCTATTTTTAAAACTATTATTTCCTCTAAACAGCATATTAATAATAGCGTATTTTTTATTTCCATCAAATGAAGATATTGGATCATCTAAAACTATTATATCCGGATTTGTCTTCAACGTACTATACATAAATAATACCAACGAAAATGCATTTCTTTCTCCATAACTTAAATGTTCTCTCGCTGAACTAATTTGTTCTTCATAATCTATATGTTTTAAAACCAATTTATAATCATCTACTTTTTCTTTGGCATCTATAATTTCCACCTTATATTTATATCCTGCATAAAATAAAAAATCATCTATTTCTTTCTTATGAGTTTCAATAGTTTTCTTTACATAGTTTTTTTGTCTAGCTATTTCTCCCTGTAATTGCCCTGCTTTAGTTAAAAGACCATCTAATTTTTGATTAATAGTTACAACTTTTTCTGAAATTATTTTTGAATTTAAATGTGAATAATATTTTGTATCAATTATATATTTTTTTAATTCGTCTGAAATTTTTTCAACATTTTTCAAGGAAAAGAAACCCATATTTCTAAGTTTGTATAACTGTTCCATCAATCCTATTACTTGGTTTTTTATTTCAACAAGATATTCTATTTGAGCTATACTTATATTAGATGCATTTTTTAGTATTTCTGAAACCTCTTTTTTGTCGGCATCAGTTAGATATTTTGCAAAATTTTCAAAAAGTTCTATTATTTTATTTAAATTATCTATGTCCTTCGAATTATAATATTCATTTAATTCAGTTATTATTTTTTTCTTTTCAGCAAGTGGTGCAAGACAGTATGGACACTTATCAGTTATTTCTATATAATTTTTTCCATCAGATTGCCATTTTAACCATGAAACATTTTTTTCACTTATTAAATATGGCTCATATTCTTTTAAGTTCTCAGGAATATTTTTAACTTTATTTCCCTTTCCGACACCTTTTTCTATAGCACCTGCTTTAGAATATCCACTTGACGCTTTTCCAAATGCAGAAACAAATTCTTGAAATGTTAAGATTAATTCTTCTACTTCTGAGTCAGATGTAAATGTATTTGTAATTTCACCAATTAATTTTTCAATCTCGCATATATGCTCATCATAATTTTTTGTTTTAACAAATATTTCGAAACTATTTTTTAATAACTCATCTGGTAAAAATATATAACTATTAACATATTCCTCATTAAAAATTGAAATTGATTTAAAAGATTCATATCCTGTTAATGTTGGCAAATTATCATTTGGATTTTTTCTATATTTAAAAGGAATAAGTGTATTTTTATCCTTATTATTAATAAATATATCTAATGCTTTCGAAATGGTTGATTTGCCAGTTCCATTAATTCCATACTTCACATTAAGACTTCCTTCTTGTATATCGAAGGTTCCATTTTCTAAATTATTACATTTTTCTATTTTTAACTCCATAATTTCCTCCTTAATTTACTTTTGTATAATTTTTACAATTACATTTAAATCATCTGAATCTGATGTTAAATCTTTTGATATACCTATTGGATTAACTATTCTTTCTTCAGGGTCATAAATAAAACATACTAATATCCTACAATTCGGATGTGTTTTATATCTTGCAATATCAATTAGCAGTTCATCACCTAATTCCTTTGCAGTTAATCCTTTTCTTGTTTTTTTGACTTCTATAACTATATTTTCTTCTTTTAATAAAAAGTCTTGTCTAGCGCTTTTTCCTACATATGATGGAGTCCACTCTTCTGCTCGTACATCGTCAAAATAGATATATAGTAAAGAATGCAATAAATCTTGCACATCGTACTCATCTTCAACATCTAAAGTATCTCTAGAATCATATCTATCTCTTAATTGTTTAGTTACCAAATGAAATCTATCTAATAGATATATTAATTCATTTAATGAATTTCTATTTTTTGTAGAAACCATCTTAGGAACTTCCACTTTATCATTATCTAAAGCATTAAATATTTCTTGTAAAATATTTGTATTTCGTAAATGTACATCAAAATTTGTCACAAACTCATTTTCTTTAATATTTTCCAAATTATTTTGATACCATTGTATTAATTCTTTAACTACATAATTAATAACTTCTATATCATTACATCCTAATGCTTCTTTACCTTTTTTCAATAATATCATTGTTGATGGTTCGCTTGTATAATAGTCTATACATTCTATTATTTGTTCTAATTTAATTTTAAGTATCTGATAATCCATTTAACCCTCCTACTACACTAAAACATTTTCTATTGTTTCTATTAAATTACCAATATATTCTAATATTTCATCATACTCTACATCTTTTGCATAACTATATTTTTTTGAATACATTGTCCATCTTTTTCTTAAGATATTACTTTCTTTTACTATTTTATAATTTTCAATAATATCTCCCCTAAATTCTCTTTTATTAAATGTATTTTCTATAGCTGTTCTTAAGTTACTTTTATTTATTTTTTCGGAATCTTTACTATATATTAAATAAATATCATAGAAGTCTCTCATTCTTCCATTAAGTTCTAATCTACTTAATATTGTCTCTAATTTTTCAGCTAATACTGTTTCGATATTATAGGCATATACATTAATATATCTATCACCAAGAAGAGGTATATATTTAAAAATAATTGCTCTTGGAGTAATTGGATCACCTGTTGCTACATCAATATGAAATTTTTCATTAATATTTTCTAAAATTGCAACAAAATTAAACCTAAAACCTCCATATTCATCTTCATCTCGAATTGTATCTACATCAATTATTTTAAACGTTATACCATCATTTAAATCAATATTAATAATATCAGAAAACATGGCTATTAAAACTTTTTCATCAAACTTAGCATTTCTAAACATTGTGTCAATATCCATTGTACTTCTTGATTCAATACCATATAATGTACTTAAATAAAATCCACCTTTAATAACAAAGTTTTTACTATGCTTACTATTAGATAATCTTTCAATAAATCTATCATACATATAAATTCTTAATAAAGTATTAAAATCAACATTTTTTTCAATAGATAAATTTCTTAATTTTGCTTTTAATTGCATACTATTCATACATCATACCTACATAATCCATTACAATTTCTTTAACACTAAGTTTTTCCGCATATGAAGATAGTTTAACTATGTCTTTATCTTTTCTTTTAATATATTCTCTGACACTATGCTTAATAAGTTCTGAATCCATTCTATTTTTAGATCTGATAATATCACAAATACATCTTTCCATATCATAAGCTTTTACTTTATTTCCCATAGGTGTTTTAACTTCTATAAGTCCAAGTTCATAATTATCATTATCTACATAAAAAACATTATGTTTTTTTAGATGTACACTATTGTAACTCCTTTTAACAGTTATATCATAAATATCATTCGGGGCTTTTATAGATAGTCCATGAAAATAAAGTGCTGTCATATGAGAATATATTACGTTTGGCATACTTAAACTGAATACATAATAACTATCTTCTATTTTACTGGAATCTATATAAATACCTGGCGATACTTTTTCTATCATTCCTTTTTCTTGCATAATCGATAGATACATTCTATGTATATCAAACATATCTAACTCTTTAGAAGTTATATAACCATTATTTTTTTTCATTAGTTCTTGAATAATTTCTATATTGCTTTTATTTTTAAATTCCTTGAGAGTCATCTTTTCCATATTATCACCTTTTTTGACATTTCTACTGAAATTATACATTTATTCAGTAAATTTGTCAAGGCTGGCATATAAAGTTTCTAAAAATGCTATTATATGTGCTATAATAGAAAACATTTAGAGGGTGATTTATTTGTTTAAAAATATTGAAAAAAATTATAAAAACAACTTAAGAGAAAGTAAATTTAATAAATATTATTGGACAATTTCATTAACATTAATTTTTATTTCTTTAATATTTAAAATACCAAATAATATTAAGGCATATTTTATTTATATTCCACTTTTTATTTTAGTAATTATATATTTTGGAATTGATTTTGTTAAAATTACCAAAAATTACACTAATAATAAAAAAAATAAATTTTTAACTAAATTTAAAATTTATATTAAAGAAGTTGAAAATCAAAATATAAATAATCTTATATCATTACTTAAACAATATAATTTTAAAACAAAAAACGATTTAAAAATGGTAATTGACTACTACAATAGTGAAAAACCAATTAAAGTTGAATCTAATTACTTAGGATGGATTGTGTCTATTGCATTAACCTTATCTTCATTTATAGAAATCGCATATAATACTGAAACTCAAGCAATAGACACTGCTAAGATATCTGTTATACTAGGTTCTACAGCAGGAATAATAATCGTATTTTTAATATCTATAATTTTTTTAAATTTTTTCATAAACTCAGTTGTTATTCCAAAGAAAAGATTACAGTCAAATTTAAGCGAAGACTTAACATATATATATTTAAATTTTGACAAATATAAAAATCAATTATCAAAACAAAACAATCCTAAAAAATAGGATTGTTTTTAGTTATTATGAAACTAACTTGAACAAATTAATTTTCATCGTCTAGAATCGTTTATTTTTCATTACAACTGTATTTCACCTTGAGTCATAATACTTTGCATAAGTTTCTTTTTTATCAATAATATTATAGGCGATATTCATTTAATGTTTTTAATTTACAGTCTCTTCTAATTTTTCAACAAACTTGTTATATAAGTTCTCGTTATTATTATTTATTAGATCATCTTCTAATAATTCTTTACCTTTTCTTTTCATAATTCGCATTATTCCAACTCTTACTAATGAGTGTCTTATATTTAAAAGCCATTGTTTATAACTATTGTTCGGACTATTAAACTCTGTTATTTGAAAACCTCTTAATCTTTTTTCTAAATTTTCAAGATGATCTAAATCTTCTTTATATTTATATATTATTTTTTCTATTAAATTTTTATCAAATGGAATAATGCCATTAATCATATTATCTATTGTAAACAAATCATTAATATATTCAGCATCTTCTTTACTATCCTTTACTTCATCTATTTTTTTAATAAGACTCATAATTGCATTGGTTTCAATCATTATATTTCCTCCTTTCATAAAATTACTTAACATTATTATAAACCATAAAAAGCATAAAAAAGTATAAATACAATAAAAGATTTAAAAAAAAATAAAATAGTGTTTATTTATTACATAAACACTATTTTAGTCGATTTAATCCATCAATTTAATTAACTATACTAATTAATAAATTTATTCAAATATAGCCGTCTAAATGCCCAATTAAATTATGTAATGGTAACTGAACTCCGCTCCTCCAGCATTTATATGATTAGAAATAAGTATAGCATTACTACTACCTCCAAAAGCTTCATTAGCACGTCTAAGTCTCTCTTCTCTACTTAAGTTTTCATCATAATCTCTAGTTAAGACAGCAGGTATTCCTAATTCTTGTAATCTTTCATACATATATAAAGATGCTTCTAAAGTAAAATCTTTTTCTTGTAAACCAGAAGAAACAGCACCAGGATCAGCACCCCCATGTGGCGGATACTCTTATGCCCTACACAGCAAAATTCCATATTATTTTTATATCTCTTTTTCCGGTTTCTGGATCTTTTTTACCAATAATAATTTTTGAAATAAAAGTATCAACAACAATCTTATCTAACTTTTTAATATTTCTATATTCTTCAAAAATTTCGCTTTCATCTTTATCTTCAGCTTTTTTTTGTTCCAATTCAATTACTTCTACATTAATTTGTTCTATTCGTTTTTGATACTTTTCATTATCATTTTGATATTTGTTTTTTAACATAACAAATTCCTCTGGTGTCAAAATACCGGTTGTCCTATCATCATAAAGCATAGTAATCTTTTCTTTATTAGTTTTAATTTGTTTTTCTAGATCTTTTCTCTCTTTTTCTAAAGAAGCAATATCTTTATCATAATTAGAATTTACCTTTTTTTCATAATAACTACTTTCTAATTTAGATTTATCATAATATCTTTCTATCATCTTATTTATCTCGCCCAAAACAAATTCCTCTAAAGCCTCGTATCTAATTGAACCATTATTATCACAAGCCATTTCTCCAACACGTTTTCGCGTTTTGCATACTAAATAATCTTTATATTGTTTAACCTCACTTTTTCTAGGACCTGTCTTATATTGATTCTTTTGAAAAACCTTCCCACAACATTTACAATATACTTTCTGACTAAAGATATGTACTTTACCATTTTTACCAGGCCTTGCTCTAGTTTTGGCTGTCGTTAGCACTTGAACTTTATCTTGTATTGCACTATATAAAGTAGAACTCAAGGACACTGTTAATTCTCTTAATGAATTATATGTATCAACAATATCTTCAAGATTTGATGTTAATATTGCGTCTTTTAATTTAGAAATTCCAATATTTATATCAGCAATAACATTTTTATCCGAATTTTTATATTCTTTTTTTGCATCTTCAATTGCATTAATTAAAATATTAGCTTCACGAGATGCCTCTTTTATTTTTTCTTTCTCTTTTCTATCCTTAAACTTTTTTCTAACAATTCTTGATATATTAACATCCACAATTCGTTCATGAGCACAAGCAACTATACTCTGTTCATTTTTAGGAATTTTTTTTCTACCTTTTATATTATAAGAAATACTTTCAGTCCTGTGTTGTACTAATATACCATCGTAAGTTTCATCTTGAAGTATTTTACGAACAGTATCATGATTCCAAAATTCACTACCATTTGGAGCAGAAGGACAAACATAATTTGAGCCCTGTAATTTTTTATATCTACTTGGCGTAGGTATCTTTTTTTCATTTAAATATTCACATATTTTATGATAACCACAACCACTAGCATACATCTCATATATTTTCCTAACTACCTTTGCAGCAGGCTCATCAACAACAATATGGTACATATCATTTGGATCTTCTATATATCCATACGGAGCGAAAGAACCCATCCATTGTCCAGCATCATTTTTTGCTCTTAATGTTCTTTTGGTACTAATTGATTGTTCCTCAATTTTCCATTCATCAGTCATTGCCGTAATTTGACTAGACTTTTTATTGTTTCTATTATTTGTATCAATATTATCAACTAGACTTAAAAATCTTATATTCCATTCTATAAATTTCTTATGTAAATATTTTTCAACAAACTCAATACTTCTCGCAAATCTTGATTGACTTTTACAAATATAAATATTTGTATTGCCTAATTCACAAAATAATAATGACTTGTTCCATTCTTCTCTAGTTTCATCGCTACCACTAATATCTTCCTCATAAAAAATCCCAACTAATTCTAATTGTTTATCACGACAATATGTTAGTAGCATTAAAAGTTGATTCAAAATACTCTTACTAACATTTCCTTCTGTTCTTTCCAAATCTTCTACTGACAAACGGACATAAATTATTACTCTATTACCATATTCATTTGTAGAAAATAATTCTTTAAATAGTGATTTTTTAAAGCACATTGGATTGTTAGGTTTTTTTATTTTTAATAATCTTCTTAAATATTCCGTAACATACTCCAAATGTTCTTCACAAATTAATTCCTTTATTTTCCTAAACTCAATAGTATCATTATATTCTTGAACAGACATAGAACTAACATTATAATTAACATCTAAATTTTCATTAAAACTACTACACCCACTCCTTTTTTCTTCCTTCAACTTTGTCATTCCTTTCCCTAAACAAGTTGAAGCCTTATAACACAATTATTATACCGCGTTAATTGCATTATCACAATGCTCCTCTACTTTTTCTTGAAAATAAAGAATTAATGTAGCTAGTTTGTCATTAAATATTATCTTTAATTCTTCTTCATCTTTTGCATTAGTATATATTTCATTTTCGACTGCAAATTCACAATTCATTTATTTCCCCCCTTTATTCACCTACAATAAAAACTATGTTTTTATAATTTATTTATTCTTTATAATTAATAACTTGTTTCGTTAATTAATGTCCCTACAACTACAATTTGATAACCATCTTTTTGCTGATTACAGGTAATTAAAGTTATATATTTATTAACTTTTGAATCTATAACACTCGCCTTACCTGTTTTTTTTATATCATATTTATCAGTTACAACATAATGATATTTTGTTCCATTATAATAAACATAAATATCATCATTGATTTCTACCTTATATAATTTATTAAAAAAAGCAATATTACTATTGCCAGAATGTGAATATAAAATAAAATTCCCGTTTCCATCGGGATACTTACTATTATTATCTACACTAATAGCATAATTAATTGAATTAAAGTTTTTTGTACTATCTACTACTCCTCGTTTTAAATCAATTTTTGGAATTTCTAAAACTGCTGTATAAGCAATATTGCTGCTTTCTTTCTGAGTATTAGATGTTTCATCAGTAGTAACTATTTCTTCTTCATCTTGAACAACAGATGTCTCGTTAATATACTCAATAATATCATTATTATTTTTATCTTCTAATGATTTATTGTAAATAAAATAAAATGCTATCATAGCAAAACTAATTATAATTAAAATTACACCTATTTTTTTCATAACTTTTCCTTTCATAAATTCATTTCTTTTTCTGACTCATTTAGCCAGAATGATAAAATTGTTTTTTTAGAACGTATATTTTTACCTATTTCATAAATTACATTTTCATTTTTTGCTTTCTCTAATTTTGACCTATCAAATCTATTCATTATTCCATCGATTTCAAATGTATATACATTATTTAATTGATTTTCTTCTAATATTTTATCTTTAAATACATTTCTGACTGTATTAAGTATTGTTTCTAAAACAATCATTTGATTATTTTCTTTAGCAACATTATTTAAAATTGTTTTTTGGTCTCTTTTTATTTGCCTTTGATATGATTGTTCTATTTTTTTAGTCATCATTGATGTATTATTATTTGATTGTTTATTATATATTTCCTTTAGATTTTCAACTGTATAATAATTTTCTGTTAATCTTTTTAAGACACTTGTCTTTCTTTCTAAAACAGAGCAATTTTTATACTCCGGATAAATATCACTATACATATAAGTATCACGAAATATTGGATTACCAACTATTGGAAATATAATTGTTTTATATCTTAAACCTATAATTTCTGTAGCAGTTAATAATTCTTTTCCCATTAAAGATTGTGTCTGATTAGCTCCTATCTTGAATGGATCGGTACTCATCGACATTGAATTAGTAACAACTGTAGAGCGACCTAATTTTTTAGCAATAACCTCTGCTGTTTCAACTGAATTTGTTTTTAAATATTGAAGGGCAGCGTTATCAATAATAATGCTTGCAGTTTCTTTTCCATAGACTTGATCCAATTGGCTAAAACTCTGGATGAAAAAGAAAAATCTCATACCTCTTGAACGTGCCACAGAGACAGTAGTTTCGATAGCATCAAGTGGAGGACAATTTGCAAACTCATCTAATATCCATTCTACTTTTACTGGTAAAATACCATTATTAATTGGTAAATTAGCAAATTTAGTTAGATCTTTTATTAGCATTCCTAGAATAATCGTAACTAATTGGAAATAAGCACGATCTTCATCTGGAACAATAATATATAAAGCAGTAGATTTTGTTCCTACACTAGCAAAAGAAAATTCACTAACACTTGTAATATTCTCAACATTTAAGTCATCAAAAATAGCCATCTTTTCGGCAAAGACAGCTGTGATACTTTTGTAAGTATTTTCTGCTGATGAAAGTATTGGAGTAAGATAATCTTTCGATAAACTCCCATATTTTCTTAAATTTAAATTTCTTTGTAAAAAAACTTGATTCTCTTTAATTAAAGATGAATTTTGAAATTTCTTTACGCTTGAAATATTTATTTTGTTTTCATCAATTAGACCATCTTTATAATCTTCTAAAAAAATACCAGCAATTCCTATAAATAATTGCTTTGAAGAATTTATCCAAAATGGATCTTTAGTATTCTTTTCAGTAAAAATAAGATTTGCTAGAGCGATAACAAGTCTATTTGTTTCTGCTTGATATTTTGCACTCTCATTTTGATTCTCTTTAATATAATTTAATAGTTCTTCATTACTTTTGCCATCTAAAAACTCTCTAGGATTTTTCTCACAATATTCTTTTAATTCAACATTATCAAAATATTTCTTGCTTTTGATATTTTTCTCAATATTACCAATATTATTTTTAATAGCAGCAACAATATAATCTTCTAAAACATAATCATTTTTTATTTTGTCTTGATACTTTTGATTATTAGAAAATTTAGTAATTGAAATTTTATTTTTCTTAAAGAAAAAGGAAAGAAAAATTATCATGTTTTTATCATAATGACAATGTTCTTTCCAGTTATCAATTATTGGTTGCATTACATTAATGCGATCTGATTTTGTTGGATTTCTAAAATCTATTGTAACTACATCATATCCATTATCTTTAAAGATTTTACCGGTGCTTTTAAAAAGTTCTCCCTTAGGATCCGTTAGCACAACCGAATGCTTTTCTTTCGCTGTTGCAAAGTGAATTGCTAGTGGAATACTAACTGTAACTGATTTACCAGAACCAGTAGAACCAATCAATAAATAATGAGGCGACTTATTATCAAAATACACATTTTTAAATATTTTTTTATCTTTCTCATACCAAATAGGTAATCCTGCTTCTTTTATATTATTTATAGACTCTTTTGTAAAATTATCCTGTATCTCTTTCATATCTGCAAATTTACTAGAGCCATGTTCATTTTTATTTACCAACTTTCTCTTACTTATTCTAGGCTCAATTACAAGTAAAAAAATAATCAATGCAATAACTAATAATAAAAGCAAAAACATAGGATAACTCATACCAGCTAAGCGAAAATTACTCATTTATAACTCCATCCCATCTTCATACTTAGCATATTTTTCAAAGAAATAATTAATATCTTTAGCTTTAGTAATATTATTGGGTTTTTGCTTTAAATATATAAAACTACCATCACTCATAGAATTAACATCAAGATCCAAATCGTTATATGATTGGTTGCATTCCAATTTTATAACCTTATCCATAAAATTAGAATCATAACAAAAAACAGTAATATTACAATCATAATTATCTGCATACCTTTTTAAGTTTTTCCACTCAATTCCATTATGACTTTCATATCTATAATCAATTTTAAGCCAATAGGTATATTTGAAATTATCACTCATAATTCCAAGTCTTTATCCTTTGCTAGAAAATCATTATATTCAATAAACTTATCAATATCATAAACAGTTCCTATTGGATACCCATAGTCCTTCTTACTACTAATACATGATTGTAATTTACCATCTTTAATACAATATAATTCTCCTTTTTGATTAGTATAATATGGATAATCATATTTTGAATCAATATTAGTTTCTTGTAAAATATAATACTTATCTGGATTCAACTCTTTATCTGACGGTAATTGAACACATCTAGTGTAATCATTTTTTAGTATTGCATTTACTACATTCTCATATTTTTTATAAGTTGCCAAAGCTCCTATATCATGAACATCATCATAATAATTATCTAACCAATGATTAAGGACTAATTTTGAATACTGACTACCTCTACTAGGATGAAAATTACCAGAAACGAGATTATAAATAAACTGAGCATATTTCTCTGAAAAACTATCTTCATCAAATAATCTATCTACATGATAATAAGTTCTAGGTTCTAAATTAGAATCTGCCAAATCTGCTGATATATTATTATTCTTTTTATCCAATTTTATATTTTTAATATGATAAAACCCCATAATTAAATCTCCATATCATTTTCTACTGGTAATTCTATTACTTTTGAAATATTGAACTCAGAAAAATAGACTATAGATGGATTATAATCTTTATGTTCTTCTGATTTATAATTTGTTGTACCTATTTTTCTAAAATCTTCTACTAAACTATTATCAACAATTTTTCCCTTAAAGTTATAGCCAGTTTCATAATCATAAGAACCAGATAATATTTCTGCAACGATTGGTTTATCTACTACACCATCATCAGAATGCAATGTAGTTTCAGAAACAGTACCATCAAAATTTTCAACCGCTAATTGCATTCCATCAAGTGGATCTTCATAATTCTTATTTCTAATTTTTTTTGTACCACCAACATCGTTTTTTATAAAACAAGCATTTAATTCTACTTTAGCTCCTTTTATAAGCTCGGCACTATTAATAACAGATACTCTTTTCTCCATCTTTAAATTTTTTAATTCAAATTGGTTTTTTAAATAATCTAAAACATCAGACACATCATAAAACAAGTCTTTATCTAAATATCCAAAAATCATTAAGAAAACAACTTCATCATTTCTTTTACCTTCTAATACTTCTCCAAAATATCCATCTGTGCCAGTTTTTAATGCACATGATGGTTGCCACTCACCTCTTGATTTTAATATTTCTTTGGCTTTATCATTTATTCCTAGTGCTACACATGCTGTATCCATACCAATTCTATACTTTTCTAATTGAATATCAGATGAATATGTTATCTCATCACCGTCAAAACCACAATCATTATCACTTTTCTTTAATAGCAAACTAATTTCTATTTCTTCCTTCTCTTCTAATTGTAATTCAACTTTCCAATTGGTTCCTTTTATATTTTGATTTTCATATCTGCACCAAACTCCATTTTTATATTCTGGATCTGATATTACAATGTGATTTATTTCTTCAACCAAACCTTTAAATCTCATACTATTATCCCCCTTTACTATATTTCAATTTCATCGTCTTTTTCAAACTCATTAAACCACTTTATTACATCTTCTTCTGTTTTAAATTCCTCAACATAACATTCGTTACTAGTATTATCAACAGCAATAAAAAGATCTCCATCTTGTGCATAAATCATGTCTTTATCAACTGGTAATGGGTTTCCTTCTTCCCAGCAAGAAATATACTCACCAATAATACTTCTATCTACTTTTTCTATCATTTCACTATTAAGATAATTATTATCTTTTAAATACCAAACTTTATCATTAACTTCAAAGTCATAAAAATTTTTATCACAACTTTGACATAAATATGAATAATCAGCTAAATCGCTAATACATAAATTATCATTGCAATCAGGACATTTAGTTCCCAATTGTAAATCTATATGTTCTTTAGGATTATTCTTTATAGTTGAGTAAACTATCTCATATAAATCCTTTAAAATATTAACAGCATTATCTAGTTCCTTAACAGTCTCCGTATCCATTCTAATATTAGAAAATTTTAGTATATCATTTATACCTTCATAAGATATTTTAGCTTTCTTTAAAGTTTCATAATCACTAATACTTTTATCTTCTATTTTTTTATCAACTACTAATATGCTCACTTTTCTCCTCCTCCCTAGAACATCTACTTGAAACAATGCAAGCAGAATATAAAAATACCAGTAAAAATAAGCACAGTATAATTAGAATAATTTTTACCATTTAATCCCCTCCAAACACATTCTAATCAATTGTTCTTAAAAAATAACTTTGTTCATCATCTTCTAAATGGTCTAAAGCATATTCATCGGTTTTCAGCCATAAATCATTATAAAGATTTGCGTATTGTGAATTAGTCTTGTTATGTTCCCATATTTTCCAATTTAGCACCATTACTAATTCAGTTAAATATTTATAATCATCTTTCCACTCTTTAAATACTCTATTATAAGTATCTTTAATTGCTTCAACTCCAAAGTTATCTGCAATACTAAAATCTTGATAAAAAGTAGTAATTGGCTTATAACCAGTTAATTCCTCTATATTCCAATTTTTAATATTCATTTTATTTTCACCCCCCTTTTTTGAACACAAAAAAACCAACTGTATTAAGTTGATCTAATCTAATTGATAAATTGTAATTTATATAACAGATTGTCTATTATAATTAGTTATATCTGTTCCAATTTTTTCATATAACTCTTTCACTCTAATTTCTTTATTGTGAATTGCTTTTAATTCATTATCTGTAACACCAACAAATTCCACAAAACATACCTTACCATTTGGAGTATTTATTTCCTTAAATTTGTCATCTGGTACAGTAATAAATCCTGTAATGTTAGATTTTTGTTTACTATCTATTCCAGTAGTCTGCCCAGTATATAAATACTCATATACATTAAATAATTCTCCTTTTGTAAAAGTTATTCTTGCAATAGATTGTAATATTCCACAGACACATTGTATTTCATTTTCTTCATTTTCGTAGTTATCTTTTTTTAGTTTAAAAGTAAATTCCATACCATAACCACTTATTTCTTCTATATCACTTTCTTTATCATATAATTCTGATAAACCATAGGTTACAAAATGCCAATAATCTCCACCATCATATACACTTATTCCATCTAATGGATCATTACCTCCTAATCTATAACTTACAAGAGTTCCATAATGTTTTGGATTTTTCTGGTTAGGATATACTCTTTCACATTCATTAGTTATTGCATCCCAACCTTGTGCATTTGTTTCTTTATTATTATTTTCTCTTGTTTCCTCTTTCCTTTTTAATTTGTCAAATAACCCCATAATTAAATCCTCCTTACAAATTGTAATTTATTTTTTTAATTGTTTGCTTTTTCTTCTTAACTTTAATTCTATATTTTTCTGAACCGCAACTTCTTGAAACATTTTGATAGCAATTTCACTTCTCTCGTTCAAATCTATTTTGATAACATCTTTTCTTTTTAGTTGACTCATGATATTTTCTATATCTTTCAACTCTAACAAGTTAATAACAAGATAAAAAAATGTTTTCTTTCTTCCATTATTAAAGTTTTCTAAAAGAATCTTCAAATATTTTCTTTTTTCCTTTAAAACATCATTATATTTCTCTATTCCAATCTTTTTAGCAAGTTCAATATCTTTATATCTATTCTTGTGAGTAATGAAAGAATCATATTCATCTATACCCTCATACTTTTTACAAGGAAAACTTTTACACTCATAGCAATACTCATATAACTTTGTTTCCATACTACATTTTGCAATGGAGCATAATTGATTGCCTTTTCCTCCACCACAACCAGGACAATATTTATCATTATACATTGGACAAAGATAACAATTTAATCCACATAATGAAAACAAAGTGTTTTTTCTTACAAATTTTTTCATTTTAAACCAACTTTCAAATTACTATTTATTTAACTCTTTTTCTAAATCTTCCATATATCTTTTCTGTTG